>PMLH01000316.1 GCA_003159055.1 Myxococcales bacterium | reverse complement strand
GTCCGACTTTCACCACGGGCTGCTCGGCGCGAGCCTTGCTTGGTCTTGCGGCGTTTGTTCCACCGTGGGACACTCGCAGGAGACTCTTCGTATGGGCACGACCCGCACCTGTTCGAGCTGTGGTGACAGGATCACAGGGACACTAGACCACTGTCCGAAGGATGGCACGCCGTTCTTTTCGGAAGAGATCCTGTCACGTGTTGGCATGGTGCTACGGGATCACGAGATCCAGGGGGTGGTCGGCGTGGGCGGCATGGGCGTGGTGTATCGCGCGCAGCACGTGGTGATCGAGAAGCCGGTCGCGATCAAGGTGCTGCACGATCACTTCGCCCGGCAGAAGGAGATGGTTGAGCAGTTCATCATCGAGGCCAAGGCAGCCAGTCGCATTCGTCATCCGAACATCATCGACGTGACCGATTTCGGGACGACGCCCGAGGGGTTGGTCTTTCTGGTGATGGAGTATCTCGACGGAGAAAGCCTGCAGGATCGCCTGGCGTGCGTCGGCCGGCTACCGGTCTTCGAGGCCGTCAACATCGTCAAGCAGGTCGCACGCGGGCTGGGCGCAGCGCACGGGCTTGGCATCGTTCACCGGGACCTGAAGCCGGCCAACATCTTCCTCTGCCAGCGCGAAGGTCGGCGACGCATCGTTCGTCGCACGGCCAGCGAGTCCGGACCGCAATTTGTCATCGAGCCCGAAGACACATTCGATTTCGTGAAACTGCTCGACTTTGGCGTGGCCAAGTTCATGGATTTGGGTCCAAGCGCAGCGACCCGTGCGGGCGTCCTTTGCGGGACGCCCCACTACCTCTCGCCCGAGCAGGCCCAGGAACATCCGGCCACCGAACGAAGCGACATCTATTCGCTCGGCGCGGTTTTTTACGAGATCATCACGGGCAGCGTGCCGTTCGATGGTAGCTCGATGTTCGAAATTCTCAAAGGGCACGTGGCAGGCCACTTGGTGCCGCCCAGTCGACGCGCTCCCGAGGCGGGCATCCACGCGCAGGTCGACGCGGTGATCGGGCGTTGCCTGGAGAAAGAACCAGAGCGGCGCTACGCCAGCACCCATGAGCTGTGCGACGCCTTGTCCGACTGTGTGGGTGATCGCGCGTTCCTCCGGGATGCGCACCGTCTGCCAGGGATTTCGGATTCTGGGCTCGATCTCGCCGAGGGCACCTCGGCTGCTCGTCGGGGTGCTGCACGCGTCGAGGCGGCCGAGCGCAGTCTGCCCCCGGTTGAGACCGGTTTCTCGGAGGTCGAAAAGGGCAGTGCATGGGCTGACCTGGCCGACATCGCCGACTTCGACGAGCGGCCAGGTCGCCGCAAGCGCGCGCGGGAGCGGCGGGACACCCAAATGATTCCGAGGCGGCGCACGGGTCGCGTGGCGATCGTCGCGGTCCTTGTCATGGTCGGCGCGGGCGGTGCGCTGTGGGCTCTGCGCGGACGGCTGGGGTTGGGGATGACGCCGACCGAGCGCGGGTCGAGCGGGCCGGACGCGGGTCTGCATGCGCCGCTGCCCACGTCTGGTAGCGGAGTGGCCGTCTTGGCGAATCCCGTCGAGCCCGTGGCCAAGCCAGCACCGGCGGCGCAGCCCGCTTCCGCCACCGGGCGGGAGGCGACGGCAGCCAAGACCGAAGGCCCCACCCACCCGGCGACGAGACCAGCCGAGACGGCGGGGGCTGCGGCGGCCGCTTTGGACAATGCTGCGGATCGGGGCGGAGACAAGTCTGGCCAGTCGCGCCCTCGTCCCACACTCGGCGGCAGCCCGCGGGGCAGGGTGGGTCTGCCGCCCCTCCCGGTCGGACCTGAGTGGCCACCGACGCCGGTCGCCTCGACCCCAGCCCCGCCGGAGCCGACGCCACCTCCGCCCCCCGCGCCTCCGTCAGCACCGGCCGTCGACGTCGAAGCCTTGCTTCGCGACGCCCAACAGGCCTGGTCGAGACAGTACTATGGCGTCGCCATCGACAAGGCACGCGCCGTGCTTCAGGCGGCCCCCGGCCGGCACGACGCCTACCAGATCATCGCAGTTTGTTCGTGCGCCACGGGTGCCGCGGCCGATGCGCGAGAGGCTGTCTCACACCTCGATCCGCACAAGCAAAAGCTCGTCCAATCTCTTTGCAAGAACCACGGCGTCACGCTGGAAGAATAGGCTGGCGCTTCGCTGCCCGTTGAAGTGTCCGCGCGGACGTCCGCGGTCGACCGCCGGTGTTGCGCAATCCAATTGACGGCGGAGCACGCGTGCTCGCACAAATAGGCGTTCCCACTGTTTGCTCAATTGTTGTTCCTTCTAGCGAGGTAATTCATGACAACCAAGGCTCCGTTTTCCCTTCCTTTGGCGATGTGTGCTCTGGTCACGGTGCTCAGCTGCGCGAGCGATCCAACACTGCCGGCCCCCGTCGTTCTTCCCGACGCGGGAGGGTTGGCTGGTGGCCTCACACCGGTCGGGGTGCACGGGCAGTTGCAGGTGGTTGGTACCCAACTTGTCGACCAGACCGGCGCGCCGGTTCAGCTCAAAGGGGTCAGCAGCATGTGGCTGAACTGGGAGAGCGCGCTGTATGCGGAAAGCAAGAGCGCTCTGCAATTCATGCGGGACTACTGGAAACTGTCCGTGATACGCGCTTCCATGGGTACTGAGGCGCAGCACGGGTATCTGAGCGGCGGGAAGACGGCCATGCTCAACAAGGTCGAGACAATTATCAATAACGCCATCGAGCTCGGCGTCTATGTCCTGGTCGATTGGCACACTGAAAAGGCGGTGGATCAACAGAGTGACGCGATCACGTTCTTCACCACGCTGGCGCAGAAGTACGGCAGCTATCCCAACGTGATCTGGGAGCCATACAACGAGCCCAACGGTTACACCTGGTCCCAGATCAAGCCGTACCATGAAGCCGTCGTCGATGCGATCCGGGCCGTGGATCCCGACAACGTGATTGTCATGGGAACACCGAAGTGGTCCCAGGACGTCGATGTCGCCGCACTCGACCCCGTCAGTCCGACCAGCGGAACCGCAAACTTGATGTACACGTTGCACTTCTACGCCTGCACGCACAAGCAGAGTCTTCGCGACAAGGCCGACGTTGCGATCGCAAAGGGTCTGGCGCTGTTCGTGACTGAATTTGGCGCGACGCCGTCCGACGGCGGAGTCCCGTCAAACGGTGACGACTACGTCTGCAGAGACGAGACGAATCTGTGGTTTGACTGGATGTCGACGAACAACATCAGCGGCGTGTCGTGGAAGCTCGACCAGTGCGCCGACACGAGCTGCATCTTGAGTGCCCGCGCTCCCGTGGCAGGACCGTGGACGGACAACGTCCTTACCACCGACCTGAACAACGCCACCGTCGTGGCAGGAGAAACCCAGGGCGGCGGCCACGGCCTGTTTGTGGTTGACTGGATAAGGCAATAGGAAGCGTGCTCCTAGGTGAAAAGTGACCCCTCGTGCCGTCCGAGCGGCGTTCGGGTAAGGTCGCATAGAGCCCGACGGACTGCTAATGTTCGCGGGGTGCGCTTTTCACTTCTTGCCCTTCTTGTCGCGGCCGGCTTCGCCTGTGGAGGGAACGGTGATCCGCGCGGTCGTCCCGATGCCTCGGGTGACGCGGGCCAGGTCGGCGGGGCAGACGCTGGCGACGATTCCGTTGGCAACCTTTGCAACGAAGGTTGGTTTGGGGGCGGAGGTGGACCGGCTGGCCTCGTCGACTGCGAAAGCGGAGGAGCGCTGCGCTTGTGTGGTGCCCCCATGCTGTTTCGGCCCACCGAGCAGGGCTTTGCGCTCAACGCCGTGTTGGCGGGCGGCGATCCGTCAGGGCTGACCGCCAGGGTTCGGCCCGAGGGCGATCCGGTCTGGCTAAGCCCGCTGGCAGCCGAGACGACGGCGTCTGACGTCGCGCAGTGGAACGTCGAGGGGCTTTCACCCGGCGTTCGCTACCAATACGAAATTCGCGGCACTTCCGAAGCCGGCGAGGCGGCGGTGATGTATTCGGGCAGTGTTGTAACGCAACGCAGTAAAGGGGAGCCTTTCGTTTTTGCTCTTCTGTCGGACAGCCACATCGGACCAGACAGTGGATGGACCAATCAAGGCGATTGGTGCACGCTCGCGACGGTGGCCAAGGCGGTCGGCGCCGCGTCCCCCGACTTCGTTCTGAACCTGGGCGACATGCTGGATTTTCACGAGTTCGGCTTCAACGATCCTCCGCCGGATGCCATGTACACGCGCGAAGCCTACCGCAACTATCGCGTCCTTCTCGGGGACATGCTGGGCAATACGACGCATTTCCCCGTCATCGGCAATTGGGATGGCGAGGACGGTTGGTTCAGTCCCAACAACATTGGACTGTCCAGGCAAGAGAGACTGCTTTACATGCCGGGCCCGTCGCCGACCACCTATCCGCAGTCAGGCAGTCCCGCGGAGGACTACTATGCATTCACGTGGGGAGACGCCTTGTTCGTGGTGCTCAATGTGATGAGCTACACGCCAACCCCGCATTTGTTGTCTGCGGGCGTGGGTGCGCCGGACGACTGGACGCTAGGAAGCGACCAGTTCGAGTGGTTGTCGAGCACGCTGGCGGCGGCGACCGCCAAGTGGCGATTTCTATTCATCCACCACACGGTCGGCGGCGCCGCCGGGGACGCCGAAGACTCTGCGTATGGCCGCGGCGGTGGCCAAGCCGCACACGTTGGCGAGCAGGCGAGGGTCCATCAACTGATGTTGGAAAGCGGCGTGCAGATCTTCTTCTACGGGCACGACCATGTCTTTACCGACATGACCGTCGATGGCATTCACTATTCCGAGCCCGGCAGCGCCGGGGCGATCTGGCTGTTCTCGTCCGACCTCACCGGGTACAAGCAATCATGGTTAGAGTCCGGCTGGGCCCGTGTTGCCGTAAGCCCAGAGGCTGTCCAGGTCAAATTCTTGTCGACGACCGGACAAGTCATCTACCAATACGAGATCCAATAGTTGCCGACGCGCCCAGGACACGGTAGCGCCGCACGGTTTCCACGAGGCCCAGCTCGAGCGCATCTGCGATCAGGGCGTGGCCGATCGAGACTTCGTCGACCGGCCAGACGCGGCGCAGGAACAGACCAAGGTTGTCCAAGTTGAGGTCGTGACCGGCGTTGACCCCGAGACCGGCGGCGTGCGCGGCGGAGGCGGTGGCGGTGTACGCTTGCACCGACGCCTCGCCTTTTCCTTGCAGACAGGCGCTGGCGTATGGCTCGGTATAGAGCTCGACGCGATCCGCACCCAGCTCCTTCGCGAGCTTGGGCAGCTCGACGAGTGGATCGATGAACAAGCTGACCCGGCAGCCGCATGCGTGCAAGCGCGCTATCGCCGCAGCAAGGGCGTTGCGCTTCTCGGCGGTGAGGCCAGCCAAGTCCCAACCCTGGTTGCTGGTGGGCGCATCGGTTGCATCCGGGACCAAGGTGGCTTGGTCTGGGCGCACACGCTCGCAGTGTTCGACCAGACCGTGAAAGGGATTGCCCTCGATGTTGTATTCGGCGCGCGGATGTTCCTCCAAGAGGCGCGCAAGGGCATCGACATCGGCGCCGCGAATGTGACGTTCGTCCGGGCGCGGGTGGACGGTGATTCCGTCGGCCCCGGCATTGAGCGCGATGGTGGACAGGCGAACGATATCCGGGATGCCGTTGCTGCGGGTGTTTCGAAGGGTTGCGATCTTGTTTACGTTGACTGACAGCCTTGCCATTGTTGCCGGTATCATCCCCTAGGAGAGCGCATTCCTCCCAGTGAATTCTTGACCTGCTTCATTTTTGACACAACAGGAGGCGGAACTTGGAGCTTCCGTGGGCGACCGGGACCGTGAGGCGTCTCAGCCCGTGCCGTCAGCGTCGTCCTTGGCTTTTCGTGAATCGAGGAAGGGCAGCAGCAGCAGGGGAAGCAGCTCGACGACTGCGCCCAGGCCGAACATGCGTGGGGCGGGCACACGCTCGGCAGACCAGCCGCCCAGCCGACTGGCCCAAAAACCTCGGGTATTCATCAGAGCCATGTAGATCTGGAATTGCGTCGCGGCCAGCCGAGGGTGGGTGAGATCCATGAACAGCGCCAAACTTGACGCATACACGATTCCACTGACCACGGCGCCCACGACTGCGAATGCGATCTGAAACCCGTAGCTGCCCCACACCGACTGCGACGCCATGAAAACGAGATTCAGGGCGGCCACGCCAAGGCACCCAAAGAAGAGGGTCCGCCGGCGCCCCAGGCGATCCGAGAGGACGCCGCCTGCGATTGAGCTCAAGGCAGCCACAGCGCCTCCGACGGTCGACAGGGTGGCGATCTGCTGCTCCGAAAAGCCGAGCTGCCGGTTCAGAAGCGGATAGATAAGCGGAAACAGGAGGCTGTCGCTCGCGTCGACCACCACGGCGAAAGCCGCCGCGACTAGGACCACACGGCGGGAAAGCAGACGAAAAGCATCTCGTATCAGAGGGACTGGCCTTGCCTGGGAATCGGATTCGCGCACGGGGAGCACCAGCAGGGCGGGGACCAGCAAAAGCCCGATCGCGGCCAGGTACGCCGCTCGCCATCCTGCCGCGTGCGCCACGAAGAGCAGGCCCTGGCCGCCGACCACAACGCCGGCGAATTTTCCCGCTGACATGAAGCCGTTGGCACTGCCGCGCTCGCGCTCGGGGAGGATGTGGATGGCCAGGGCATCGGTGCCAACGTCCTGGGCTGCGGCGAACAGGTTGTGCACGAAGAGAAGCACACTGAAAAGCGCAAGGCTTTGGCTTGGCTCGACGAAGGACATGGCCGCCAAGGACAGCGCCATGCCCAGCTCGGCGAGCAGAATGTACGGGCGGCGGCGGCCGAAACGGCCGAACGACACGCGGTCGACCAGCGGGCCAAGCAGGGGTTTGAGCGTCCAGGGCAACCACGCCGTGCTGGCGACTTCGCCGATGGCGGCGGGGCCGAGCCCCAGATTCGCTAGCCGCAGCATGATCGCGACCGTGAAGAATCCCCACGGCACGCCCTGGGCGAAGTAGAGCCCGGCGAACAGAAGCAGACGCGAGCGTGGCGTGCCAGCGACGGTCACGCGCCCATGGTATCGGACTATCGCCGGAAAATCAGATTGTTGAGCAGGGCGATGAGCACGCTGACGATCGACTCGCCAGCGATGATTCCCGACGACACGGGCACCACGTACCGTTCGGCGTGCACGGCATGGCGCGCCGACCACAGCCACGCGGCCACGGCGCCGAGGAGCATGGAAAAGGGGTTGAAGAAGGGAAGCATGAAGCCGAATCCGAGCCCGATCGGCGAAGGAATCCACCGCTTGTGCTTGGGAAAGATCATCTCCAGCGCCGCCAGCATCGCGCCGGCAAGCATGCCCCACAGGATTCCCTGCCGCGCCATCGGGTGCAGGTTGCCGATGCCCTCCTGGAACACGCGGGCGACGGCGAGCCAACTCTGCGCGCTGGGCGCCGCGAAAGTGGGCGGCAAATCGCCAGAACCGGTCAGCACCGTGGCGTCGGGCACGAGCACATGAAAACCAATCACCGTGGCTGCGGTACCGGCAAACACGCCGAGCAGCTGGGCGACGAATTGGCGGCGCGGGTGAGCCCCGAGCAGGTAGCCGGACTTGAGATCGGTCAGCAGATCGGCGCTGGAAGCGGCCGCGTTGGCGGTGATGGACGCCGTCATCAGGTTCGCGGTCGCATTTTGCGGAATGAGCACGCCATAGGCGAGCTGGGTGATCTTGCCCATGGCACCGATGGGCGTGATATCTGACTCGCCGGTTGCCCGGCAAGCGACCAATGACAAGAAGAAGGTTAGCAGGACGGCGATGAAGCCGAGGTGCCACGGAATGCCGAAGAAGAGGTGGCCGATGAGGAGAACGCCGACGGTGGCGATGGAGCCCAAGCCGAAAAACCAGCCCCCCGGTACCTCGGCGGTGGCGTAGCCGGCTTTGTTGCCGGCGCCCAGGCCACCCATGGCGCGAAGGATGGTTCGCCACTGCGAAAAGAAGGTCAGAAGTCCGGCAGCAATCATCGTCGGAGCGCCCACCCAGATTCCGATCTCGCGCCAGGCCCGGCCGGCGCTGTGAGCGGCTCCGACGGAAAGTGCCGCCGGCCCGAGCCAGTACATCAGGAAGAGCCCGCCCGCGACCATCGAGAAGCAAATGCGTGGCCCGGTCAGTGCCCCAGCTGCGACCATCACCAACTTGTTGTCGAGGACAAAGTTCCAATCGCTTGCCGCGTACGCCGCGCCGGTTTTCGGGTTCCTGCCCAAAGCGGGCAACCAATCGAAGACCGACGACGTTTCAGGCACGAGACCGTCGTACGACCGCCCCGGCGCCGGCTTGCGAAATGGCAGATCCATGATGACGGGCGGGACCGCCGCAACCAGGGCCGCGTAGAACAGCGCCTTGCCCTTGGCTGCTGCTTCCTTGCCCTGGCTGAAGAGCGATTGCAGGGTGACCGCCGAGGCAATCCCTGACGGAAAGCGCAGCTTCTCCTGGTTGATCATGTTGCGCTTCATCGGGATCGCCAGCGCTACACCCAACAGCGCGAGGAAGAAGGTCCAGCCGGCCAGGACCGGCCAGGGCAGGTGTTGGCCGTGCGGATTTTGCGCACTCACGCTGAGCAGCAGCAGGGCAGGGGTGGCCGACACCATCGTGCTGCCGGTCGAATAGCCCGCCGCCGACGCGGTCGATTGCATGCAATTGCTTTCCAGAATGGAAAGTGGCGAACGGGCCAGGCCGATGCGCAGGCACAGGTTCCACAGCGAGAAGGAAACGATGCAAGCCGTGATGGCCACGCCAAGGCCCCAGCCGGTCTTCAGCCCAACATAGAGATTGGTGAAGGCGAGCAGAAAGCCGAGCAGCGAACCCAGAATCACAGAACGCACGGTGAGCTGCGGCGTGCTCTCACCGCGAAAGGCGCGCTCGTACCAGGTTTTCTCGTCGAAGGTCGCGACCTCGGCAGGCGCGATGTCGAGCGGCCGGCTGGCGGCGATTTCTTCCGACGTGCGCGCCGGCTTCTGAAACAGGGGCATGTCGCAAATCTACCCGATACCGAGGGCCCGCCGCACTTGCTGTTGACATGGGCACGGGAACCACCGAAATTTCAGCCCATGCAAAACATCTCACTCGCAATCTTGATGGCCGTCCTTGCATGCGCCTGCAAGAAGGAAGAACCGAAACCCGCACCGCCGCCTCCTCCGCCGCCACCTGCGGCGAAGGCGCCCGAGGCGCCCAAGGGCCTGCCTGCACCGGCCGACGTTGCCGCCGCCCCCGCGGATGCCGAGAAGACCGCTTCCGGGTTGGCGTCGAAGGTTCTGAAACCGGGCACGGGCAAGGATCATCCCAGCGCCGAGGACACGGTCAAGGTGCACTACACGGGTTGGATGATTGACGGCAAGATGTTCGATAGCTCGGTGGTGCGAGGCCAGCCGGCGGAATTCCCGCTCGACCACGTGATCAAGGGCTGGACCGAGGGCTTGCAGCTCATGGTCGAAGGGGAACAGCGGCGCTTCTGGATCCCGGGCAAGTTGGCCTACGGCGACGAGCCAGGCCCGCCCGGGCGGCCGTCCGGGACGCTGGTCTTCGATGTCGAGCTTCTGGGCATCAAGAAGGCTCCGCCTGCGCCAGCGGTGCCGACCGACGTGGCGGCCGTGCCCAAGAACGCTAAGAAGACCGAATCTGGACTTGCCTATCGCGTGCTCACCAAGGGCAAGGGCAAGGTACACCCGGCGGCAACCGACCTCGTGAAGGTCCACTACACCGGTTGGACCACCGACGGCAAGCGCTTCGACAGCTCGGTCGTGCGGGGACAGCCGGCGGAGTTTCCGCTGAGCGGCGTGATCAAGGGCTGGACCGAAGGCGTACGACTCATGGTGGAAGGTGAGAAGACGCGCTTCTGGATCCCGGGCAAGATGGCCTACGGCGACGAGCCGGGCCCGCCCGGACGGCCGTTTGGGATGTTGGTGTTCGATATCGAGCTGATCGAGATCAAGAAGTAGAAGGGTCGCGCGTACGAATTGGCGCCGTGGTCTAGATGATCTCGGCGCCTTTTTATTGCGCTGGCTTGGGTGCCAGCAGAAGCGGAAACAAGCGGACGATGGCCTCGGCGCCGGCCTCGTCAAGCTGGATGCCGCAGCCGATCGCTTGGTGCATTGGATGGAAGCCGCGCCAGCGCACCATGCCGGCTAGCACTTCTTGCCGGCCATCGGTCGAGAAGGTGATCTGGGTGCTGTCGCCGACCCCGACATCGTCGGGCAACGCGGACGTCGAGATGATGAAGAGCCCCTGCGCGGAAATGTCGCAGATCTCGCCGGACATCGGGGGCAGGTGGCGATTTCGCCACAGGACTGCCACTCGCACGCGATGCCGAGGGTAGATTCGCCGCTCGGCTGTGGCTCGCCCTGGCATTGTCGGTCCTAACTAACATGTATCGACGTCTGCCAGCAAAGCTTGAGCAGCCGCGGCTACCCTTCCATGAGGCGCCAAAAGATTCTGTCGAACAGCCAGCGCCGCAGACCCTTGGAAGGATTGCGAAACAGCCACTCGATGAGCCAGCACAAGGGCAGGCGTCGGTCGGTCATCAGCTTGAAGATGCGCACCTGCTTACGGTGCTCGGCGACCATCTTGGCGAGGATCTTCCTGCCCTCGGGATCGCCCAGGATGAACTTCGCGACACCTTCGCCGCTTCTCATTGCGAACCAGATGCCCTCGGTGGTGACCGGGTTGAGGAAGCCGCCTGCGTCGCCGACCAGGTAGGTGTTGCCAAAGCGCCAACCGCGATAGTCGGCATTTCCCTTCATCGCTTCGTGGGGTGTGTGCTCTGGATCGACGTCGAAGGTTCGCACGATCCATTGCTTGGCTTTCGCCGCCACTTCCGCGTCGAATGCAACGCCGGCCCAAGCCATCCCGACCATGGTTTGAACGCGATTCTTGGGCATCATGTAGCCATAGGCGCCNNGAGGATGTAGTGGAAGGCCCAGCCGACCACGTATTCCGATGGCAGGCCTAGGTGTTTGCGGACCTTCGACAACGAACCGTCGGCACCGACCAGGTGCTGGTAGGCGTAGCGAGCATGGTCGGTCTCGACGAAGTCGTGGGTGATATTCCTGACTGCTTCAGAAAAATGAACGTCGGCCGCGCAGTCCGCAAGAAGCCGCCCCTCGATGGCTTTACGGCCAGCTGTCCACAGAAAGGGTCGCTCGAAGCTGAGGAACTTTTTGCTTCTCTTGGTCGCGACGGAAATGCCGGTCCAAGGAATGCCGCGGTCACGCTCTTGCTCGGGAAACGCCTTGGGTGAGATGAGGCCCGAGCAGATCTTCTGGCCCAGCTCCGCACTTTTCTCCAGGACCAGCACGCTCTTGCCGGAACGGGCGAGGTGTTTTGCGCAGGACAGTCCCCCAGGTCCTGCGCCCACGATGACGACGTCGTAGGGCTGGACACGCCCCGCCACTTGGTTTGCCACCCCGGCAGTCTAGCGCCGGAAATGGAGACTGCCCGTGTCTACTTTTGCTGGGGCCCGAGGAAGCCGTCGGGATGACGATGGTGCCATCGCCATGACGTTTCCACGATTTCCTGCAGGCCGTAGCGCGGCGTCCACCGCAACAGCTCGCTCGCTTTGCCGTGGTCGGCATAGACCGCGGCGGGATCGCCCGGTCGGCGGCCGACCTGCTCGGCCGGGATCGCGCAGCCGCTCACGCGGCGGGCGCACTCGAGAACTTCAAGCACGGATGCGCCGTGACCGGTGCCCAGGTTGAACACCTCCGACCGACCGGTACGATCGAGGAAATCCAAGGCGCGTGCATGGGCGTCGGCCAAGTCGAGCACGTGGACGTAGTCGCGGATGCCGGTTCCGTCGCGGGTTGGATAGTCATTGCCGAACACGCGCACGGCTGGCCCACGCCCGAGCGCGGCCTTCATCACCACCGGAATCAGGTTTTGCACGAAGCGCGGATCTTCGCCGTTCTCACCGTCCAGAGCTGCGCCCGCCGCGTTGAAGTAGCGCAGGACAGCGCTACGGAGTCCGTGGCAGGCATCGAACCAGCGCAACATCTGCTCGACCATCAGCTTGCTTTCGCCGTACGGACTCTCCGGATGCAGCCTGGCGTTTTCCCGCACCGGCAGGGTCTCGGGGGTGCCGTACACCGCCGCGGTCGACGAGAACACGAACTTGCGCACGCCGACCGTGCAGGCGGTTTCGATGAGGCGCAGGCTGCCGCCGACGTTGTTGTCGAAGTACTTCGCCGGGTTTTGCATCGATTCGCCGGCAGCCTTGTAGGCGGCGAAGTGGATGACGGCTTCCAGCTTGTGGTCGCCCAGAACTTGCGCAACCAATTTGGTGTCGTGCGTGCTGCCTACCACCAACGGGGTATCGCCCACCGCCTGACGGAAACCCAATTCCAGGCTGTCGAGCACGACGACGAAATCGCCGCGCGCACGCAAGAAGGCGGTGGTGTGCGAACCAATGTAGCCGGCTCCGCCGGTGACGAGAATGCGCATGGTCAACTCACCGATTGAGAATGTGGATGGCTTCGCCCCGTGCAGCCTTGGCGGCTTCCATGATCGCCTCGGGCAGGGTCGGATGGGGGTGAATGGTGAGGCCCAAATCTTCCGCTGCCGCACCCATTTCGATCGCCAGGGCTGCCTCGCCGATGATGTCGCCCGCACCTTGGCCGACGACGTGAATGCCGAGCACATCGCCGCTCTCGCTGTCCATCACGACTTTGCAGAAGCCGTCGGTGTCGTGGTTGGCCATCGCTCGCCCAAGCGCCGCAAAGGGGAACTTGCCGGTCTTGACCTGGTGGCCGCGCTTCTGCGCTTCATCCGCAGTCAAACCCGCGCTGGCGATTTCCGGGTCGGTGAAAACCACGGCCGGAATCACGCGGGCGTCCATCTCTACGTTCTTGTCGGCGATCACCTCGGCCGCGACCTCGGCCTCGCGCGAAGCCTTGTGGGCAAGCATGGGCTGGCCGGCCACGTCGCCGATGGCGAAGATGTTGGGAACGCTGGTGCGCATCTGCCGGTCGACCGTAATGAATCCGCCCGAGGTCTGGACGCCGGCGATTTCAAGGCCGATGTCTTCGATGTTCGGTCGTCGGCCGACCGAGACCAGAACCTTGTCTGCGGGCAATTCCACCATGCCGTTTGCGGTTTCGACCGTCAGGCTGGCTTGGCCGCCTTCTTCGCGCAGGCGTTTCGCTTTGGCGCCGAGCAGGATTTCCATGCCCAGCTTCTTGGCTTTGCGGGCGACCACCTGCACGCACTCGGGATCGCTCCCCGGCAGAATCGTGGGCAGCGCTTCGACGAACGTGACCTTGCTACCGAATTTTGCGTACAGGGTGCCGATTTCCATGCCGATGTAGCCGGCGCCGACCACGACCAGGTTGGGGGGAATTGGGTCGAAGCCAAGCGCTCCGGTCGAATCGACGACGCGCTTGCCGTCAAGGGGCAGGCTGGGGATCAGCACCGGACGGGCACCTGTGGCGATGATCACGTGCTCGGCCTCGACCAGGATCTCGTCCCCGGAGTCTGGCGCAACCAAGCGGACGGTGCGCGGTGAGAGCAGCGTTGCGGTGCCCTGGCGGTAGTCGCAGCCGTTCGCCTTGAGCAATTGCTTTACGCCCGAGGTCAGCTTGCCGACAATGCTTTCCTTCCATTTCTGCAGGCGCGCGACGTCGAGGCGAAGGTTGTCGACCTGAATTCCAATGTCCGCGCTCTGGCCCACCTCGGCATACAGCTTCGCGGCGTGAATCAGGGCTTTCGACGGAATGCATCCGACGTTCAGGCAGACACCACCCGGCGACGCTTTCTCGATCACCAGGGCCTTCTTGCCGAGCTGACCGAGGCGGATCCCGGCGACATAGCCACCCGGGCCGGAGCCGATGACGACTGCTTCAACTTTTAGGATCTCAGTGCTCACAGCGGATTCTTAGCATCGAATCCGCTCGGCGGCGCAAGTAGTAATGACCCAGGTCCCTAAAGGTGATCCTTGCCACGTGTGGGTGGCCAACCGCCGTCGCGCGTCGCATTTGTTGCAACCCATGCGATTCGCTTCGCATCACAGAAAAAGGGATTAAAGCAGTCCCTTTGTAACCCTCCCTGAGGAGCTCGCCATGCGTCGCTCGTTGAAGATTTTGGGTCCGTGTTTGTCACTTTTCGCCTGCTCCAACTCGACGCAGACGCAGTCTCCAGACACCGGCCAGCCTGATGCGGTTGTCGCGCAGTCCGACGCGTCGTCGAACGATCCGGCGCCGCTTGGCCCGGACATTTCTGCCGACAACTTGCTTCGCGACATCATCGCCGGCCAGGAGCCGGCGGCAATCTCAGACGCGACGAAGGACCAGCCAGGCGCACCCGGGACGGATGGTGCGCGCGGTGCCGACGCGGAGTCCGACGGGGTCTTGGCTGCGCGCCAGGACGGTGCTCGCGATACACTACCTATGGGGCTGGCTGACGGCGGTCACGACCTGGCTGGCGAGGTCGCCAGCGCGGGCGGCACCACCGGGCACGTGTCCGTGCTTGAGCACCACAGCCATCCCTCGCGGGACGGCTTCTACGTCGACCCGGCGCTGAGCCACAGTGCCGTGGCAGCTTTGCACGTTGATCCGGCCTTTGCTGCGGCGACCATCGCGGGCCCAACCTACACACAGCCTTTGTATCTCGCTGGCGCGGCCGGGCACCCCGATCTTGTCATCGTGGCCACGGAGCAGAATCATGTCTATGCCTTCGACGCTTCGGTGGGTGGCAAGCCGGTCTGGGACCAGACCCTCGGTATGCCCTTGCCGAAATCGCGTCTGGCGACCTTGCGTCCGGGCTGCGGGAACATCGACCCGCTGGGCGTCACCGGTACCCCGATCATCGATCCGGCCACGCGAACGGTGTACCTGGATGCCATGCTGATCGCCAGTGCGAATGCGACGGCACAGCATCAGGTTTTTGCCCTCGACGCGGACACGGGGCAGGTCAGATCCGGATGGCCGGTCGACTTGAATTCGAAGGTGACCTTTGGCAGCACGACCTTCAATTCGCTGGCGCAGAACCAGCGTGGGGCTTTGGCGCTTCTGGGGGGCAAGGTCTTCGTGCCGTTTGGTGGACACATCGGCGACTGCTCTGACTATCACGGCTGGATCGTCGGAATCTCGACGCAGGATCCGACCCAGGTCAGCGCGTGGGCATCGCGCGCTATCGCTGGCGGCGTGTGGGCGCCCGGAGGGATATCGACTGACGGTGAGTCGCTCTATTTCGCCACTGGCAATACCGAAAACCAGGCCAACACCTTCTCCGCGCCCCCGGACTGGCAAGACGGCGAGACCATCTTCCGGTTGCCGCCGTCGCTCGCCTTCAGCGGCAAGAGCGCCGACTACTTCACCCCTTCCAATTGGGCTGCGCTCGATGCCGCCGACTCCGACATCGGCGGGTCGGGACCGATCATTTTCGACCTGCCTGGCGCGACGCCGTCCGGCCTGGTCATTGGCCTCGGCAAGGATGGGAACGCCTATCTGGTCGATCGAAGCAATTTGGGCGGAATCTCAAGCCCGCTCGTGTTGGCTTCGGTGGCCACGGGGACCATCATCAACGCTGCCGCAGCCTACACCACGCCCAACGGAAGCTATGTCGTCTTCAAGGGGACCGGGAAGAACTGCCCTGCGGGACAATCCGGCGGGCTTGCTGCCTTCAAGATTGCTCCCGCCAGTCCCCCGACGGTTGCCATGGCTTGGTGCGGGGGCCCGAGCACGCAGGATTCCCCAGCGGCCAGCGCCACCGATTCGCAGGGAACCGACGCTCTGGTCTGGATCGTCGGCACTGACAACAAGCTCTATGCGCTCGACGGAGACACCGGCAAGGCCGTGTTCTCCGGTGGGGCCGCTGCAGATGCGATGTCGTCGGTTCAGAAGTTCGTCACGCCCATCATCGCCAACGGGCGGGTCTTCGTGGCGGCGAACAACCAAGTCTACGCCTTCACGCCGTAGGCAGGCTCAAGGCGGACTGCGTCTTCGACAGTGACAGGAGCCGCTATGCCCTGATATCATGCCGCATTCGACCAACGGAGGCCGCTGTTTGCAGCGCCTTTGGTCGAGGGGAGAAGGTATGGCCGAAGAGCGCAAGGACCACGGGAAGTTCGATCGGCAATTGGCATTTCGCTCACTCTACCACCACATGGTCGAAGGCGTCGCCTTGCACGAGCTCGTGATCGATGAGCACGGCGTCCCGATCAACTACCGGATCTTGGACGTCAACCCCCAGTTTCGTCGCTATGTGGGGATCGAGGACGAACAGGCGGTCGGAAAGTTGGCCACCGACGTGTATGGCGTTTCCGAGCCGCCGTATTTGGCGGAGTTTGCCGGCGTCGCTCTGAGCGGTGAACCGATGCGCTTTGAAACGCATTTTGCGTCCTTCGATCGATACTACGACATCAGCGTTGCGCCGTTCGGCACCTTGCAGTTCGCGACCATCTTCCTCGACGTGACCGAACGCAAGCGAGGCGAAACTGCGTTGCGGGAAAACGAATGGTTCCTCCGTCGTTCGCAGCGCATGGCCCGCATGGGGTCCTATCGAATGTCGATCGCGACTGGCAGTTGGACCAGCACCGAGGCTCTGAACGAGGTGTTTGGCATCGGGCAGAGCTACCGCCGCGATATCGAGGGCTGGCTCCAGCTGGTCCATCCCGACGACCGGGAGGAGGTCCACCAGCATCTGGTCCAGGACGTCATGAAGGGCGGGCGAGACTTCGATCGGCGCTATCGTATCATCCGAGCCAACGATGGAAGTCCCCGCTGGGTCCGGGCCATGGGGGAGCTGGAAAGGGATGCATCGGGTCTCCCGGACCACATCGTCGGCGTACTTCAGGATGTCACCGAGACGGTGTTGGCGGAACAGCAGCTTCGCGCGTCGGAGGAATGGTTCCGTCGCATTTTCGACATGATTCCTGGGCCGCTGACCTTGTCGGAGATGGACGGCACGGTCATCCACTGCAACGACGCTTTTTGCTCGACCGTGGGCCGCCGACGGGAAGACGTCGTCGGAACATCGGGCGTCGTCTCTTCCGTGTGGGTGGCCCCCGAATTGCGCCAGAAACTTTTCGAGGAAGTTGCGCAGCGCAAGACCGTCGATGGATTGGAATTCAAGCTCCGCCGCAGCGACGGGCAGCTTCGCACCATGCTGATCTCTGCCCATCTCTTCGAGCTGTCCGGGCGTCCCGTCGTCCTCAGTGCCGCGCGCGACATCACCGACCAGCGCAACCTGGAACAACAGATGCTGCACAGCCAGAAGCTGGAAAGCCTCGGTGTGCTCGCGGGAGGCATCGCGCACGACTTCAACAATCT
>PMLH01000642.1 GCA_003159055.1 Myxococcales bacterium | reverse complement strand
AATCCCAAGGCTTCGGTTCCGCCCGATCCGGCAGCGCAGACGGCCTATCAGGATGCGTCCCATTGGAACTTCCGTACTTCCAGCTCGAGCACCCCGCAAGGGATTGTGCTTGCCCAGATCTTTCTGGCCAAGGGCGGAACCCCGGCAGGCGATCTCAACGGCGACGGCAAGGTCAAGGTGTCCATCTTCGCCAGCAATGAACCCTTTGGACTGGGACAGACTGCCACCTTCACCGCGGCCATCACGGCGCAGGTGCCCGGCGTGATCATTGAGAAGATTCTATTTGATCCGGCGGCTCACACGCCCAACGACCTCGGGTACTACGCCACTGCCATGGGCCAGCTGGCCGACGCCCACAACGAGACCAGCGGTGCTGATGACGGGTACCCGGACCTCATCCTCGGCGTGACCTTCCCTGACAACTTGGCTGCGATTATCCAAGNNTCACTCGGCAGCTCGGCCAATGGACAGGAAGGCGCCGCCTTCGTCATAGTGGATACGACCCCATCCGGCACGATCTTTACCCACGACCTGCAGGCCGCGACCGGACTGCCGCCCGCCACCATGGACAGTGCATCCTTCGACGGCGCCGCGACACTCATGCTCGCCGCGCTCATCGCAGCGCAGACTTCTGATCCTGCCGCCATCACGGGCACACAGATCCGCGACAACATGCGCAGCACCAGCGACCTGACGGGCACGGTCGTGACCCCCGGCGTGGCGGGTTTCACCCAAGCGGTGCAGCTCATCACTCAAGGCAAGCCAATCAACTACGAGGGAGCTCAGGGCCCATGCGACTTTGACGAAAACGGAAATGTCAAGAACCGCCTAGTCCATTTCCAGATCGCAAACATCGCGTTCGCGAACATCGGCTTCTACGACTGCGTTTCCAGTCCAACTTGCCCCGCCATGTAACTGCCGCGCATCGGAGGCGGCTCCGCACAAGCGCGTGGCGGGGTCAATGACCGCCCGCGAATGCGAGAACAAGCTGTTTGTCGCTCGACCCTCTCCCATCGGATCCCGAAGGGAGAGGGTTTTCCATTAAGGTGTCCAGAAACTGGTATTGAGGGCTGGGGTTCGAATGGGTGACGACCCGACTGGGAGGGCTCGGGTTACCCATCAGGTTGGATCCTCTTGGAGCAACGATCTGTAGGGGCGAGAAGCCTCCGGCTTAGCGCCGGCCGGCCAGTGTCCGCACCGTGTGAGCGGGTCGCGGTAGTGTGAGCGGCCAGCGGAAAGCGGCTGGCGTGGGCGGCTTACGTGAGCGTGCGCGGCCCGCGACCCGCGGAGCGCTCACGCCCTCGCCCCACGCTTCCCGCCTCCCGCGCACCCCACACGAACACGCTCACCCTCTCGCTCACGCGACCCGCTAGCCGCGGGCCGGCCCTTCGGGCGGCCTGCAATTTCCCGACAAACTCTAGATATCGCGCCGGCACGTAGTACCGGATTTGCTCCTCCGCCTCGCGGTAGGGCATTTTGCGAATCGCCATCAGCGTCAGCGCTCCGCGCGTCGCGCGCAAGTTCCCCACGACCAGAAGACGCATGAAATGCGACGATTTGCTGCGAGGGCACGCACCCTCCGCCACGGGTGGACCGATAACCAAGCCATGTCAGATGCGCTTCCTGCTTTCGACTATCAACGATTGGACGCCTTCAAGGTCGCCCGCGAAGCCCTGCGGCTTGGCGACGCTCTCGCGCGCCGTCTTCCGCGCGGCTACGCCACGCTACAGGACCAACTCCGTCGCGCACTTCTGAGCGCCTACCTCGGCATCGCGGAAGCCTCCAGTCGCCAAGGCGCCGACCGTGCCGCTTCCGCTGCGCCCGCGGCGAGGCCTGCGAGGCGGCGGCCCTGGAGGGCGTGCTCGTACTCAATCTCGCTCCCGAGGCTGAGATCCTGACCCTGCTGGTTCTGCTTGACCGCTTGTGTGCCATGCTCACCCGGCTGGCCCACATGGGCGACCGGCCTTCCGGCTCAGCCCAGATCGAGAAGCGTGAGCGGTCGCGGTAGCGTGAGCGNNCGGCCCTTCGGGCGGCCCGCAATTTCCCGACAAGCTCTAGCTACCTTCGGGGTCGGTTCCGCGGGCCGGATAACGGATCCGGCGTCGTGGCCAGTCCCGGCTTTCCGGCCCCGGCCGCCGGCCCCGCCGCCATCAATCCGGCCGATCGACCTGCCACGAACATTCGAGAGGCGGGCTAGGCTGCCGCCCCTGTCTCCGAACCATCCGCGGACGCATCGACGCCGAAACGCGGGCCGACATCGCGCAGCGGAAAGGTAAAGCGGAAGCAGGTGCCTTGGCTGGGTTTGCTGATGATCGCAATGCTTCCGCCCAGATCGTCCACTTGCTGTCGCACGGCCGAAAGTCCGACGCCGCGGCCGGAGATCGTCGTGATATCCGCGCTGGTGCTGAGTCCCGAAGCGAACATAGCGCGGACCAGGTCCTCCTCGGTGGCGCTGGGTAAGCCCAGCTTCTGCGCGGCAGCTTTGACTGCCTGCCAATTCACGCCGCGGCCGAAATCCTCGACTTCCACCACCAGCTTACGATTGACGACCGCGCTCGAGAAACGCAGCTTGGGCCGCGCGGCCTTGCCCGCGGCTTCGCGTTCCGACGGGGTTTCCAAACCGTGATCGACGGCGTTGCGCACCACGTGCACCAAATCAGTCCAGAAACCAGCCCAAGCCTTGGGCGCCAGACGGACCCCATGGGGGTCGATCTCGATTTCCAGGTCGCCTTTGCCCAGCCTGCCGGTCAACGCGACGGCGTAACGGCCCAGGCGCCCCAGAGGCAGCTCGGCGGGTTCCAACCACCAGGAGGCCAAGAGGTCTAGGACATGGGCCGCTGGTGCGCCTGCGCGAATCTGCTGCTCGAGCTTTTCGATCTCCTTGGTGCTGAGCTCGAGGACGTCGCGGCCCTTGTCGCCGAGGAAGGTCTTGAGGGCATCGGTCAGGGTCCGCCAGCGCTCTGCAAGGGGCACCAAGGCCTCGGGCGGCAAAGGGGTGGTACGCTCGGCCAATTCGTCCTCCGCTTGGTGGCACATCTGGGCGACGATCCCGAAGCCCACGAGCCCGGCGTTGCCCTTCAGCGTGTGCAGGCCACGCTTCTGCAGCGCCAGGTCGCCGCCGTGGAGATGCTTGAAGATCTCGTTGGCTTCATCGATGAAGCCGAGGAAGCCGTTCCGATCCTTGGTCAGCGCCTCGAACATGGCAAGGATCTCCTTGCGTTCGGCTTCTTGTCGAGCGTGCAGCAATTCGGACGTCACATCATTGATGACGATGAGCAGCCCATCAAGCTGCTCGCCCTTGACGATGGCGAAATACGAACAGCGGTATTCTCGTCCCTCGCGACGAAGACGTGCCGGCATTTGTTCGATGCACAGCTCGCGGGGAAGGAGGTCCTCGATAAGCGCCTCATAGCCCATCTTGAAGCTGATGGCGAAGTAGGGGTCTGACTTGGCGATGTAGTCGGCGAACAGCGTGTCGCCCTGATACGAGCCAAACCACTGATCGACGATGGCCGAGCGTTCCTGGGCCAGTCTGCCCGTGGCAGAGACGGTCAGGAAGCCCTGGTTGACGTTGTCCATGACCAGGCGCATGTCGCGGTTCCGGTCGGCCAGCTCGCGCGTACGTTCCAGCACCTTGACTTCCAGGGTGCGATTCATGTTCTCCAGGCGGCCGTAGGAGTCCTTCAATTCCGTGGCCATGTTGTTGAAGGCACCGCCCAAGATTTCCAGCTCGTCGCCGCTCGCAATCTGGACCCGAATGTCGCGGTTTCCAGACGCGAGGGTGTTCACGGCCTGGGTCAGCTCGGTCACCGGTTGGGTGATCCGAGCCGCCGACTGTCGACTGCGAATGGCCCCCATCACGATGGTCACCGTGCCCAAGAGCAACAACAAACCCACGGTGACAAGCAGGGCACGACGGGAATCAGCGCGCGCCTCGGCCAGCGCCTGCTGCAAGGGACCATCAGACATGCCATAATAGAGCTTGCCGAGCGGTGCTCCCTTGTCGTCGACGACCAACATCGAGAATTCAAAGACATTCTGTGCCAGCACGCGGCGGTACCTCATTCGCACGGAGCCCTTCGTCGCTCCGGTTGCGTCGTTCGGATCGATGGCAAGGCGTTTCCAATCGTCCGGGGCCTTCGCCGAACCTTGTCGGGTCGAGAATCCCCAGGCTTTCTGTTCCTCATCGAGGAAGAGCCCGTAGACTAGCTGTTCGTCCTTCTCAAGGGTCCGTTCGATGAGCCGTGCCACATCGCCGAAGGCGTTGTCCATGACCAGGTCGCGTAGACCCAAGGCCTGGTTGGTCACGAGCCCGGTGCCCTTGTGCTCGATGCCGGCACGCAGGTGCCCTTCGATGGTCTTCAGCGTTTTGTTTGAGGCCAGGTAGTTCATCCCAGCCACCACCGCCAAGGTTGCGGCCGATACGACCACCAGCGTGGCAATCATCGTTCGAACGAGCTTCGCACGTAGACTTGTTTTCATGGCACGACACCTGCGAGGAACAGCGACAGAATCGGGGTCCAACTTTAGTGCTTGCTGTCCCCTATGCAGACCGTAGCCAACCATCGCTCGCGTGAGCTAAAGCCAGACAACAATTCTGCCGACAGGGGAAACATGGTCGAGATAGCGCGACAGTCGCGTGGACGAGGACAGCTCGGGAAGA
>PMLH01000028.1 GCA_003159055.1 Myxococcales bacterium | reverse complement strand
GTCTACAACACCGACAACATGCCCCCGTACACACTGCCCGACCATCGGACCCAAAGCGGCATCAAGAGTCGCAGCGCGAATGCTGGCACCGCCAACAACTTCAACGAGATCCGCTTCGAAGATCTGAAGGGCAAGGAAGAGCTACACCTCCAGGCGGAAAAGAACATGTCGACGCTGGTGAAGAATAGCCAATCGACCAGCGTCGGTGCCGATCGGAGCGTATCGGTAGGCGGGAACCAGAGCACGACAGTTACGAAGAACGAAACCCAGACCTACCAAGCCAATCGCACGATGGACGTGACTGGCACCAACAGCGACACGACCCACAAAGAATATACCGGCATCTACTGCCAAGGCAGAAACAATGGGGTCGATGGAAAGGACGATGTCCTTATCGTCACGCAGAACAAGAGCGTCGCTGTGACCGGGACTTATTCCATGTCCTCGCAGGACACATGCACTATTTGCCATGGGAAAGAGGCCCCGGGGGATGCCGAGATTATCATCGACGAAGACGCCATCGAGCTCACCAACGAAAGCAAGTCCACTGTATTCATCAACGGGGGCGCCATCACGATCAATGCCCCAGAAACCATTGACCTGATGTGTGGCAGCGCCGCCATCAGCATGTCGAAGGACGGGACCATCACAATCACCGGCAAGGCCAAGGTTGCCTTGTCCGGCGGGGAATCATCCAAAGTCACGCTGGACCCCGCAGGTGCGGCCGTCGAGGGCAAGCTGGTCAAGATCAATTCATAGTCGCTGGCAAACGCCGCCCCAATCAGTGCTTCGTCCAGATCCGCGTGTTGAGATTGAGCTCCTCGATGATGCTGAGGACGAAATGCATGTCTTCGAAGGTGCGCATGAACTGTCGCGTATCGATGCGAGAGAAGAGAGGAGGCTCAAAGAGGTTGTGCCCGGTGTGCATCGCGGCGAACAGCATGCCGTCCACGAACGAGAGCTGAATCGCATGACCGACCCCGCGGCGATACTGGACAAGTCGCTGCATCAGCGATGGTGAAAGGATGTAGCGGGCGAGAATCTGGTCGCTGCTGAAGACGGAGAAGAGTCTGGAGAATTCTGGGTCCTCGAGCTTCACCGGCTCACCGACGCCGGATTTCGCAGAAGAGGGAAGAACGACGGTGATTCCACTGAATTCCTTGCTGAAGTCAGCAATGAAGAAGAACCCTTGAAAAATGGTGTTCCAATCGCGTTTGGCATTTTTGCCCTGTCCGCTGACGACTCTCTCCTGTGCGATGACCTCGGAGCATGCGAAACTGGTCTTCCCTGCCGTTCCCGAGATGTAGTCCTCACCATTGGTGCGGTCGATCGTGCCAAAGAGGCGGCTCGCTCGCAAATCATCCTCGGAGAAGCAGGATTTGGGCTCGTACTTGAAATCCTGGCCGAAGAAGCGCACCAGCGGAGCGATGATCTTGGTCTTGAACGTCGAACGAAAATCAAGCGTGAGAAGGACATAGCCCGCATAGCCAATGCCCAAGGCGCCTCCCCCCACGAAGATGCCAAGCGCGACGCCATTGGCTGAATGGGAGATGCCGATGCCAATCGCAGCCACCACCGCGACAAGAAGAATGCTCACGAAGAAGAGCAAATTGCGGACCACCCCTTGCCGTTCGCCATCGAGGAGGCCCAGCCAGCTGCCCACGCTCGTGTCGGCGTAGGGGAGGAACTCGGAAAGCGGCCGTACCCGCCATTCGCCAGTGGTAGGATTCTGGGGTTGGCCGGGGGCGGCTTCGGAAGCGGGCGGAATCATGGGGTCACCTCGGACGGCTACTGTGTGAACAGCGAGCGCACGTTGACGTTCTGGCGTTCTGCCTCGGAAATGCTGAATAGCTCGCGCCGGGTCAGTTTCATGAAGGACGCTACGATGCTCGACGGGAACATCTCGATGGCATTGTTCAGCTCCGTGACCGTGGTGTTGTAGAACCGGCGCGACGCCGAGAGCTGCTCTTCGATTTCGTTGAGCGAGCCCTGCAGTTCGAGGAAGTTCTGGTCTGCCTTGAGCTGCGGATAATTCTCGACCGCCACCATGAGGCCGCCGAGTGCCTTGGTGAGCTGATTCTCCAAGGCGACACGCTCGGACGAACCGGCCGGCCCCGCCATGGCTTGCGAGCGCAGCGCAGCGATCTTGGTGAGCGTGTCGGCCTCGTGCTGCGCGTACTGTCTGACCACCGCAACCAGATTCGGTACAAGGTCAAAACGCTTCTTTAGCGTGGTATCGGTGCCGGAGAAGGCATTCTCGACCCGGTTCTTCTTCTCAATCAGGCCGTTGTAGGTGGACACGATACCGAAGATCAGCGCCACCAAGACGCCACCTACGATCAAAGATGCAATCATTTTCTCTTCCTTCTTCGTTGTGAGACGTGCGCTCAGGGACAGAGACTCTTCCAGAATGCCTCGAGCTGTCGCTGCTTTTCCCGAGGATCGTCGTCGGAGTTAAGCAGGATCTGCTCTCCCTTCATCCGGACAAAATCGTTGGCCTCGACCACGGCGTCCCCGGCGCGAGCCTGCAGGTGGATCGCATCGGCCCGGGTCTCGATCACTCCGGCGACCTCCGTCGTGCACCCACCCTCGCCCTTGGTGCTGATGTCTCCGCCACTGTGGAACGACAGCGTCTTGGTCGTCTCCACGTTCAATTCCTCGCAGCGCACGTCGATTTTCCCTTGGTTATGCAGCGACAGATTGGCCGTCTCGAATTGCAGGACACATCCCGCCGGCGTGCAGGAGACCAGAAGCTCGACGTGGCCTTCGGCCCCGTAGATGCGCACCGTCTCTTGGTCGAGCGCTACTTCAACGCGTCGACCGGATGGTAGGGCGTGTGCGACGGTTCGAGGGGCGGGGCTGGAACCGTCCCGCGCCAGCAAGGTCAGTTGAGGAGCCGCGGCGGGTCGAGGCTGCTCGGCATCCAGCAAAACGTCCTCGTGCGAATGAGAGATTACGTTCTTCATCAGATAGGCTCCTCTTCATCTTTCGGCTGGGGCCAGTGTTGCGACTCGAGGGTCATGCCGTCGACGATCACCTTGGCCCGTGGAACCGCTTCGTGAAACGGCAGGCCCTCGGCAATCTCGCCAGCGAAACTGGCGGGGACCACGAAGCGTGTCGACCACAGCAGATAGAACTCTCGCTTCTCAGCGTCGATGGCCAGCGTGTGCAAGCACGTGACCGGATTGCCGAGGGGCTGGGCGTCGAGCCTTGCCGCGACCGTCGGCCGCTCGGTCGGAAGCCGGAAAACTTCCTCCGAGCTCGCTGACATTCCCTCCAATCGAATGACCTCGTCTCCATTGAGAAAGGGAAGGATCATGTCGGGCGCGGCCTCGTTCAAGAAACGCAGATTCGGCGTACGCGCCTCCTTCTTGGTCAGCTGATCCTCGGTCACCAGGCCAAAGACGAGCTCGCGCAGCTGTTCACCCCGATCCATGGCCGAAGGCAAATGGTACGGCTTGCCGCCCAGGTTGACGATGCGAGGGAACCACAGGGTGTGCCACCACCCGAAACCCGCCGGCTGCGGGCGCCGCCCCCACTGCTTGGGATCTTTGACCAGGAAGGTCTCGGCCGTCAGCGGCTGCCGCGGATCCTCGAGTTGCGGCAGCATGAATCCGTCGAGCAGCTCGGGCGTCTCCTGGACGAGGTATCCCGTGCCGACTGGATTGCGCGGATAGGCTCCTGGGAAGAGCTCAGGCACAGGTCGGCCGGCGTAGGTCGGCGTATCCTCCAGGCCTCGCGGCAGCACCATGGGGTCGATGCCGCCGTAGGCGTTCCACCATGACAGGTCGACCTCGGTGAACGGCTCGGGGCTGGAGAAACGCAGACTGCCCTTGCCGGCATACTGGACGTAGCGGGAACCCAAGACCTGAATTCGCTTCACCCGACCGCCGACGCTTACGCCGACGGACATGGAGGTGGTGGGCTGCCCGGCTCGCGAACGGGCCTTGCCCGTGACAACCACATCCGTGGCGGTCTTGATGGGCCACACGTCGCAACCCTGGGTGATCACGCCACCGTACTTTCCGTCTCGCTTCTCTTCTTCCGTGTCGAACGC
>PMLH01000398.1 GCA_003159055.1 Myxococcales bacterium | reverse complement strand
GGTGTCCTGGAATTCGTCGACCAGGACGTGATCGAAAAGTTGGGCCAGCTCGGGCGCGGCCGGGCAGTCGGCCTTGCAAAGCTGCAGGGTCGAAAGCAAGAGCCCGCCGAAATCGACGGCGTTGGCCGCGCGCAGGCGCTCTTCGTACAGGCGATACGCCTTGCCCACCACCTCGTCGAAGTAATCGCCGGAAGGAAAATCGGCGGCCATGGTGCCTTGGTTCTTGGCGCGGTCGATGATGGACAGAACCTGGCGTGGGGGAAAGTTCTTCTCCGGGACCTTCATGTCGACGAGCACGCGCGACATCAGCCGGCGCGAATCGTCCTCGTCATAGATGACGAACTCTTTGCGCAGACCGATTGCTTCCCCGAAGCGTCGCAAAAGACGCGCGGAGATGCCGTGGAAGGTGCCGAGCCACATGCCCATCGTGCCGCGCCCTTGGCCGCCGAACAGCCGCTCCACGCGGTCCTTCAGCTCGCGCGCGGCCTTGTTGGTGAATGTGACCGAGAGAATTCTCCGTGGATCTGCGCCCTGAGCCAATAGGTTCGCAAGGCGGTAGGTGATGACGCGCGTCTTGCCAGAGCCTGCGCCTGCGATGACCAGCAGTGGCCCGGGCGGATGAAGCACCGCTTCGACCTGTGGCGGGTTCAGCTCACGGCTGAGCGCATGCGCCGAGAGGCCGCCAGTGGTTTCACTGGCCGAGGTCGACAGGGTGTCCGCGGTTTCCACGCGGTCCTTATACAGAGAGCGCGCGCGACAGTCGACAGAAGGAATCAAGCGTCGGTGTGCGGCGCTACCAGGCGATCGAGGACCAGGCCGAAGAAGCTGGGCCTTCCGTTGCTGCGAAAATGCCAGCCCAAGTGGTGGCCGCAGCTTCCGCACATGGCGTAGCGCCAGGCGAACTCAGGGAACCACGGATACTCGAGGCTGTCCGGTCCAACGACCTTGCAACCGATGGCCTCCGCGAAGCAGCCGATGTGAAAGAGCAGCCCGGCGGGGTTGATGAACCGGTGGTCATGGGAGCCGTGAACCGCAATCCGGTGCTGGACGGAGGTGACAGAGGCGCTACACGCCGCGCACAGGATGGCGTGGTCTTCGCGTGTCTCGATTTCGGATGCGGGCTTTTCCGTGGCCTCGGCCGAACCGGCAGGCGCCGAATCTCCTCGAAGCGCAAGAGACTTGTCTCGCCAGTGTTGCATAATTCCGCAGATGTATCCCGTTTGCACACAGACAGTGGCCACTTGCGAGGCGCCAGCGGCGGAACTACCTTCATAGACCAGGAGTTTCTTCCTATCACCCCCATGGCAGAGAACAAAGCCGGTACTCGCTGTCGCGGACCTCGCCTGGGGCTTTTGGCTGACGGGTATGACTTCGAGTTTCAAATGCGAGTGTTGGTCGCGGCCGAGCGCGCCGCACGCGAGCATGGGCTCGACTTCATCGCGGTTTCGGGCGGCGTCTTGGGGGTGGACTCACGCGATCCGAAACGGTTTATCTACGATTTCATCGGACCCGACTGCGTGGATGCGCTTCTTATCTGCACCCACATCATCGGCCATCACTCGACCCTGGCCGAGCTGACCGATTTCGTCGGCCGTTTCTCGGCGGTACCGCGCGTGTGCCTGGGCGTGGCGCTTTCGGGTGTGACCACCATGCTGATGGACAACGAGGCCGGCATGTACGAGGCGGTCAAGCACTTGGTGGAAACCCACGGTTTTCGGCGGATTGCTTTCATGGCTGGCCCTGAGGGCAGCGAAGAGGCGCAGGCGCGCTATCGCGGATACAAGCGCGCGCTCGCAGAACGAAAGCTGGAAGTCGATCCACGCTACGTGGTGATGGGCAACTTCACACGGGAAAGCGGCGCGCGCGGTGTCGCGACGTTGTTCGGCGAACGTGGTCTTGCCCCGTCGAGCCTCGAGGCCATCGTATGTGCCGACGACCTCATGGCGTTGGGGGCGCTCGACGAGCTCGACCGCCGCGGCGTCAATGTTCCTCGGCAGATCGCACTCACCGGCTTCGACGACACCGAATTCGCGCGCTACGCGCGCGTGCCGCTGACCACGGTTCGTCAGCCCATCGACGAGCAGATTCGCCATGCAGTGGCGGTCTTGGCAGCGGCCGTGCGCGGGACCGAAAGCGGCAACCAGCTGCTCACCTTTGAAACCGAGTTCGTCAAGCGCCGGTCGTGTGGCTGTTCCATGCACCACCGCGAGACGGTGCCGTCCTACCCGTCGGCGACGGACGGCAAGGACCTGGGCGCGGCCCTGCGCGCGCGACGGGGCATGCTGGTGCGGGAGATCGACCATGCTTCGCATGGCGGGTTCGAATTCATCGGTGAAGGCTGGGAAGACCGTCTGTTCGATTCGTTTTTGTTGCAGCTCAACGACCCGAGCCAAGAGTCGTTCCTCGACTGCGTGGAGAGCATCTGCTACGAGCTTCTGCGCCGGGGCAGTGAAGTCGGAGCCGCCCAAGACGTACTGGTTGTGTTCCGCCGTCATGTGATGGCTTGCACGAGCGATCCTGAGACCCGCGCGCGCATCGAAGACCTTCTGCAGGAAGCGCTGCTGTCGGCGAGCGATTTGGCCGCCATCGCGCAATCGCGGCGACGAAGCGCGCTCCTCGACCGCACCACCGTGCTGGCCGAGGCGACCGCGGCGCTGTTGGCGGCGCCCGACGTCCACACCTTGGCGGAAACCGCCGCAGTCCATTTGCCGGGGCTCGGCATCCGCGCAGGCGTGCTCGCGCTGTTTACCGACCCGGGCCGGGTCAGCGCCGAGCTCGAGACCGCGCTGATCTTCACCGAGCAGGGTCGGCAGAAATCCCCCGTCCGCTATCGGGCCAAGCTACTGGCCCCGTCGGATTTTCTCGATGGGCGCTCGGTGGTCGTCGAGCCACTCGGATTCCGTGGCGAGTGTCTGGGCCTGGCGCTGTTCGACTACGGTGCGCCCGATTCCATGGTGTACGAAGATCTGCGCCTGGTCTTGGGAGCCGCGCTGAAGGGCGCACAGCTCATCCAGGCCGTGGAGGAGGCGCGTAAGGAAGTGGAAGCCCTGGCGGTGACCGACCCGCTGACCGGCCTTTACAATCGCCGCCATCTCATCCGCCGCCTCGAAAGCGAGTTCGCGCGCGCGCGCCGACACATGCGCAGCTTGAGCCTGATCGTCGTCGATTTGGACGGCTTCAAGCAGGTCAACGACGAGCACGGACACGATGCCGGCGACCGC
Source organism: Myxococcales bacterium (assembly GCA_003159055.1). The sequence continues at coordinate 2,623 of PMLH01000398.1, read as the reverse complement.
GTGCTTCTGCGCGTCGCGGAACGTCTGCGTCGCAGCCTGCGCGAATTCGACACCGTCGCCCGCTACGGTGGCGACGAGTTCGTCATTCTGTTGCCCGAAACCGACGGGACGCAAGCGCGCGCCGCCGCCGAACGCATCCGTCAGAGCGTGATTGGGGAGCCGGTTGACAAGCAAGGCATGGTCGGCGCTACCTTTGGCGTGGCGACTTTCGATCCGACGATTGCGAACTTCGACCAGGAAGAGCTGTTGCGCAGGGCCGACCGCGCACTGCTTGCGGGCAAGCGCGCAGGCAAGGCGCGCGTCCTGCATTTCGACGATTCGGTCACACAGACGACGTGGCCGTCGATGTGACCGGAGCCGGTTTCGTCGGTTTGGGCTTGGCTGACGAATGCGCTAGGCTAGGCCCATGCACACTCTTCTGCACCTGGCTGCCCTGGCGGCGACCGTTTTGGGTCTTGCGCGCTTTCTGCCCGACGTCGAGGTCAAAGGCGCAGGCACGGCCATCATCGTGGCGCTCGTCTTTAGCGTTCTCAATTTCCTGCTTGGCTGGCTGATTCACGCGCTGCTGTTTGTTCCCGCCCTGCTCACCCTTGGGCTGCTCTTTCTCTTCATCCCATTCATCGTCAACACGGTCATGTTGTGGCTGACCGACAAGCTGATCGGCAGCTTCGAAATCAAGTCGCTGCGGGCGCTGCTGATTTCCGCCGGCTGCATCACCCTTGTGAACTGGCTCTTCCAAGCCTCGGCGCACGCGCACCGTCTGCCGCGGTGGTGACCGGCCAGCAGCTATTTTTGTGAAACGCTCGCGGTGCTACGCTGCAGAACCATGAGCGTTTGCACCGATTGCACTTCGTTGCCTTCCCGGGCAAACACCTGGATCAGATTGTTGCCCGGCCACAGCGGCACGTCGGTCTCGAAGCTGAGGCGCGTCTTCTCGCCCTTGTTCGGCAAATAGAAGACCTTCTTGGGCGGCATCTTCGATTCGCGATTCCACACCCGCACGTAAAGGTCCTTCACCTCGGTGTTGTCGGTCGCCACGCCCTTCAGATGAACGGTGTTTCCGCTGACCATCGTTGGCGCGGTCACCGACAACAGAGGCGGCGTCGCATCCCACGCCTGGCGGTAGCTGGGGTTGCCGCTGCCGCCCCTCGAAATGTCGGCCGCGGATACGAAGGCAGGGCGACCGGGCTCGATTTCAACCCGATCGAACTCGCCGATCTTGCCCGTGCTGTGGAACACGCTGCCTTGGTTGGCGTAACCCACGACCTGGGCGTCCGGCACCGGCGATTCGCGCAAAGGCACGCCAAGTCTGGCGGTGACCATGCCATCGTCGGGCGCCACTGCCGCACCGGGCGGTGCGATCTTGATCTTGATCTTGTCGGAGATCGATTCCCCGAGCACAGTGTCGGCCACCATTAGCTCCAGTTGATACTCGTCCCCCTGGAACTCGTTGCCGACTTCGTAGACGAAGGAAAAATCCTTGGTCGCACCCGGGGCGAGATCCCTGGTTTCGAAGCGGCCGGCGCTGATCAGAATGCCCTCTTGGCCGGCGCCGTTGCGCACGATCGCCTCGGCGTGGAGGGCCGGCCCGGCACCGATGTTCTTCACGCGCACGAGCGTCCGCACGCGTTCGCCCTTCTGCACACGGCCGTCGCGATTGCCCGACACGTCGTCGATGGTTTGGTACGCATACGCGAAGAGCGGACGCGGCTTGCCCTCGATGTTCAGGAGCATCTCGGCGTTCTGCGCCTGTAGTTTCCCCTGACCCGAGAAGTCCGCGTGGATGATATCGGTGCGTGTGAGGCTGCTCTTTGGGACCTTCACCGCGAGGTCGTAGGTCTTGGTGGCGCCCGGAGCGATCTTGCCAAACACCATCTCGTTTTCGTCGAACAGCAAATTGTCCGAGCGTAGGACCGCGCGCACGCGATACACCGTGCTGTTGCCGGTGTTCTTCACGGTGCCGCGGATCTTGATCGGCTGGCCGGCCGCGACTTTCCCTTCGCCACCTTGCTGGGCCAGCGAGGTCTGAATCTCGCCGTCGGTCGAGGTTCCGTTGCTCCAATCCACGCCCAGTTTCTCCAGCGCAGCAGAAAGCTTCCGATCCTGTTCGGCGCGCGCCTTTTCGAAGAAGGATTTCGATTGAGCCACCGAATCCTGGCGTTGCGTGGACTTGACCTGGGCCAGAAAGTCACGCGCCAGCTCGATGGGGAAATCGAGGCGCGCCTCATCGGGTTCTTCCTCCGCTTCGTCCTCGTCGGTGTTGGCTTCCGGATCTTCCTCGTCCACTGCGTGTCGGCGATCCTTGCCGGGCGGCGGAACGAAGAGGTACGAAACCGCGTCGAGCGGCCGAACGCCCTTGCGTGCGTTGGGATTTTCCAGGTGCCACTCGTAGTCCGATTCCTGGCGTCTGCGGGTCGACGACTGCATGCTGATCCACGCCTCGTCGCCCTTCTTCTCGACCCGCATGCGAACCAGCTCGACGTCCGGGGTGACGCCCACGCCTTGGATGGAAACGTCGCCCGGCGTGAGGTATTGCGCCGTCGTCAGCTTGAGCCCGAGCTTGTCGTCGTCGTTGTGCCTACCGAACGGAACCGGCGAGGGGATGTCGAACAGCATCTGCACC
>PMLH01000526.1 GCA_003159055.1 Myxococcales bacterium | reverse complement strand
TGCCAAAACCTACAAGCTACGACCTGCTCTCTTGCGGCTTTCGCTATTGGGCGCGCTCGTGCTGGCGATCGTGGCTCTTGGCAACATCAGTTGTGAAGACAAGGGCATCGGACGCTCTTGCGACGTTCTGACGGATGCCTCCGCGTTGCAGGGCGTGTTCAACTCAGAAGCGCTCGAATGCCCCAGCCGAATCTGTCTCAAGCCCGTTCTCGATCCAAGCAAGACCGAGCTGACCCCCCCGACGGCTGCCTACTGCTCTGCAAGCTGCAGCCAGGATAGCGACTGCAGCGATGGACAGATCCGCGACAAGACTAACGCCAACGACCGACGATGCGCGTCTGGGTTTGTCTGCGGCATTCCTTTCGTGAAGGGTCGTCTCTGCTGCCAGAAGCGNNTGCAAGGACTTCTTGGGCACAGCCGGGGCCGAGACCCCCAATGGCTGCAAGGACGGCGCTGACCTCACGTGTAACCAGCCCCAGCAGTAGGCAGGGCCGAGCCCGGACATTCTCGCTCGGACGCAAGCCGCAATGGCTAGTCGTGTGCTGAGCAAGAGACTTGCACTCGGCCACCGCGCTGAGGCGTTGGCTGCCGAGTATCTGGAAAGCCTGGGCTACACCATCATCGACCGGAACTGGCGGCGGCCCGAGGGTGAGCTCGATCTGGTGGCGGCGCGCGACGGCCTCTGCGTGTTCGTGGAGGTTCGTTCGCGAACCGGCAGCGAGCGTGGCCATCCACTCGAAACCGTCAACGCGAGCAAGCGCGCACGCGTCCTGCGATCTGCGCGCCTGTACCTAGACGAGGAGAAGCCGCAGGCGGCCGTGTTCCGGTTCGACGTCGTCGGAGTCACGTTTGCTCTCGACGAAAGCCCCCCAGAAATTGTGCACATCGAGGACGCATTTCAGGCGTGTTAGCGGGCCCGTGCCTCTGGCCGACCACGAGCACGGCTTGGCCCGCAATCATGGAGCCTTCTGGAGCTTTGCGGGCAGGCTAGGAGCCTGTCGCGGCAGGCGGAGCGGCAGCCTCNNGCCCTTGATGCGGGCGGCCTTGCCTTGTAGCTGTCGCAGGTAGTTCAGGCGCGCCCGACGAACGCGGCCCCGCTGGACAACCTCGACCTTCTCAATGCGGCTTGAGTGCGTTGGAAACACGCGCTCGACGCCGACCCCATAAGAGATCTTACGAACGGTGAACGACGCCAGAGCCGATCTACCGCGGCGGTCGATCACGACGCCCTCGAACACCTGCACGCGTTCCTTGTCACCTTCTTTGATGAGGGTGTGCACCCGCACGCTGTCGCCGGGGCGGAATTCCGGGAGGTTGTCCCGACGGAACGAATTTTCGATTTCTCGGATCAGGGGGTGGGTGCTCATGGCTCCGCTCTTCAATGAGGGGCGTATTTACTACGCGGAAGGCGGCGGTTAGTCAATACCCGCGTACGCTTTCCCCTGCCGAGCCCGCTTCATCTGCGTGGCGCTCGCCGCTTGCGCCCCCCAGCCGGACTGCCGTCCAGCAGCCATTTTTCCGCCTCCGCGAGCGGATAATGCAGGATGAGATCGGGCCGCCGAGCAAGGGTTCTGCGAAGCGATTCCCGCCTCCGCCACGCCGCGACCTGCGCGTGATTCCCCGACAGCAGCACCTCGGGAACGTCGCGGCCGCGAAACGACGGCGGCCGCGTAAACTGAGGGTATTCGAGCCGCTTGCCAGAGAACGACTCGTCAACCTTGGACTCTTCGCACCCAAGCACCCCTGGGATCAGTCGAGCCGTGGCTTCGATCATGACCGCCGCGCCCATCTCTCCGCCGGCCAGCACATAGTCTCCGATACTGACCACTTCGGGTGTGAAGATGTCGACAATGCGCTCGTCGATCCCTTCGTAGCGGCCGCAGATGAGCATCAGCCGTCCTCGGGCAGCGAAGGTCTCGGCCAACGGCTGATCGAAGGGACGCCCGGACGGCGCAAGCAACACCCGATGCGCGGGGCCTCGCTCGGCCTCGATGGTTTCGATGGCCGCCGCCAGTGGCTCGGGCATCATCACCATGCCAGGTCCGCCGCCGTAGGGCGCGTCGTCGACTTTGCGGTGGCGACCCATGCCGAAGTCGCGGGGGCTGGTCCGAGACACGCGCACAATGCCGTTTTCGATGGCCTTGCCAAGCAGGCTTGTGGTCAGAAACGAATCGAAGATCTCGGGAAAGAGCGAGACGATCTCGACGTCGAGGAGCGGTGCCGACCGGACGTCGGATGAGCTACTCATGCGAATCCACCGTCAAGCGGCGCACGATCGCATCGAAGCGGAGAACGAATCCAGGCAGCACTGGCACAAGCCGCTCCTCGCCGTCGTCAGCGACGACCGACATCACGTCGTGGGCACCATTCCAGAAGCTTCCAGCGACACGTCCAAGCCGCCGACCATCGGCCAGGCACACGTCGCAACCGACGAGATCCTCGACATAGAATTCTTGGCTCGCGAGCGGTGGCAACCCCTGCCGTGGGAGATGTACCTCACCGCCTACCCAATCGGCCAGGGCTTCGCGGCTTGCGGCCGAGGCGAAACGAACCAGAAATCCGCCTGCAACCGATCGGCTCGCCACGATCTGGGTTTCGAGCACGCGGTCGCCCTTGACCCAACGCACCCGCGCCGGCAGCGTGTTCGCCCACGACCGATCCGCGTCGGCGTTGAACGGAACCAGCAGAATCTCGCCGCGCGTCCCGTGCGGACGGCGCAAGGCCCCGAACGGCAGCCAAGCCGGTTCCGGCGATGGTTCACGGCCGGCAGGCGAGCGGCTGCCTCCGCCGCCCACCTAGTCCTCGAGGATTTCGAGAATCGCTCGACGCTTCATCTTGGCCGAGGCGGCGGAAAGGACTGTGCGCAACGCTTTGGCCGTGCGCCCCTGCCTTCCGATCACCCGACCGAGATCCGATTCGGCGACCTTGAGCTCGAATACCGTGGCATCGGGCTCCTCGATTTGTTCGACAACCACCTCGTCCGGATGCTCGACCAAGGCCCGCGCAAGATAGAGCACGAGCTCACGCAAGGCAGGGACCTTGTCAGACGCAACGGCGGAGGGGGAAGGGTCGCCCTCAGTCACAATCAAGCCTTCGCAGGCGCAGCCTCGGCCGAGCGCCGCGCCTTCTTGATTAGCTGGCCAACCGTCTCGCTGGGAACCGCACCACAGGACAGCCAATGATCCAACCTGGTGAAATCCAAATTGACCTTCGGCGGATCCTGCCGTGGATCGTAGGTGCCGATTTGCTCGATGAGCCGGCCG
>PMLH01000318.1 GCA_003159055.1 Myxococcales bacterium | reverse complement strand
TATTCGCGCTGGGATCGCAGTCCCGACATCATCGAGGACCAGGTCTCGTATCCCATCATCACGGCGCTGCTGGGCGCGCCCAAGGTGAAAGCCATCCGTGGCTACTCCGATTTCGGATTCAGCTACGTCTATGTGATCTTCGAAGACGGCACCGATGTGTATTGGGCGCGAACACGGGTGCTGGAATACCTGTCGAAGATTTCTTCCCAGCTTCCCGCTGGCGTGAAGACCGAGCTCGGCCCGGATGCGACGAGCCTCGGCTGGGTTTTTCAGTATGCCCTGGTCGACCGCAGCGGCAAACATGCCAGCGACGAGTTGCGCAGCTTCCAGGATTGGTTCTTACGCTATGCCGTGCAAAGCGTGCCTGGCGTGGCCGAGGTGGCGACCGTCGGTGGGCAGGTTCGCCAGTACCAGGTCACGGTACGGCCGGACGCGCTCGCCGCCTACCAGCTTCCGCTTGATGCCGTGGTCGAGGCGGTCCGCAAGGGCAATAGCGACGTCGGTGGCCGGCTGGTCGAATTGTCTGGGCGTGAATACATGGTGCGCGGGCGTGGCTACGTGAAGGGCACAAGCGATCTGGAAAAGCTGGTGCTGAAGACCCGGAACGGCACGCCCATCACAGTCAAAGATGTCGCCACGGTGGCGCTCGGGCCGGAAATGCGGCGCGGAATCGCGGACTACAACGGCGAGGGCGACGTGGTCGGCGGCATCGTGGTCATGCGCCAGGGCGAAAATGCCTTGAACGTCATCGAGCGCATCAAGGCCAAGCTGGAGGAGATCAAACCGTCGCTGCCGGAAGGCGTCGAGGTGGTCACCACGTACGACCGCTCCGACCTCATCGGGCGCGCCATTTCGACGGTCAGCCACAAGCTGGTCGAGGAAATCATCGTCGTCTCGCTCATCATCCTGCTTTTTCTCTGGCACGTGCCATCGGCCATTGTCCCCATCTTGACGATTCCCATCAGTGTCGTGTTGGCTTTCATTCCCATGTACTTGATGGGCCTGGGCGCGAATTTGATGTCGCTGGCCGGAATCGCGATCTCCATCGGCGTGCTGGTCGACGGGGCGATTGTCGAGGTCGAAAACGCGTACAACAAGATCTACCTGTGGCGAAAGAACGGTAAGCAGGGCGATTTTCACCAGGTGCGGCTGGAAGCCCTGATGGAGGTCGGGCCATCGGTGTTCTTTTCGCTGCTGGTGATCGCCGTGGCCTTCATGCCGGTGTTCACCCTGGTGGACCAGGAAGGGCGTCTCTTCAAGCCGCTCGCGTATTCGAAGAACCTGGCGATGGCGATCGCGGCGCTGCTTGCGGTGACCTTGGATCCGGCGATGCGCATGCTGTTCGCTCGCGCCGAGCCGTTTGGTTTCCGGCCGCGTCCGCTCGCCTGGCTGGCCAGCAGCGTGCTGGTCGGCAAGTACCATTCTGAAGAATCGCATCCGATCAGCCGCCTCCTGCATCGGCTCTACGAGGGGCCGTGTCGATTCGCGGTCCGGCACGCGAAGGTCACGGTGGCAATCAGTCTGGTGATTGTTGCCGCCACGATACCGGTGTACTTCAAGCTCGGTTCTGAGTTCATGCCGCCTTTGCGCGAAGGCTCGCTGCTCTACATGCCGTCGGCGGTGCAGCCAGGCATGTCGGTGGCCGAGGCGCAGAAGGCGCTGCAGGTGCAGGACAAACTGCTGATGACGTTCCCCGAGGTCGACCGCGTGTTCGGCAAAGCGGGACGCGCAGGGACCTCGACCGATCCGGCGCCGCTGTCGATGATGGAAACGACCATTCTTCTCAAGCCCGAGCTGGCGTGGCGGGGAAAGCCGCGCTGGTTTTCGCCGTGGGCGCCCGACTGGCTGAAGCGTGTCCTGCGAACCGCTTGGCGCGACCGCATCAGCGAGGAAGAACTGGTCGCCGAGATGAACGCCGCCTTGCAGTTGCCCGGCATCAGCAACGCGTGGACCATGCCCATCAAGGGCCGCCTCGACATGTTGTCGACCGGCATCCGCACGCCCGTCGGGATCAAGCTGAGCGGCGACAAGCTTGGCGAGATCCAGAAAATCGGCCTGGAGGTCGAGGCGGCGATTCAGAAGATGCCCGAGACCCGCAGCGTGTACGCCGAGCGTGTGGCAGGGGGCTATTTCGTCGATTTCATCCTCGACCGCGACAAGCTCGCGCGCTACGGACTGTCGGTCGACGACGCGAACACCATGGTGATGACCGCGGTCGGCGGCGACAATCAAACCACCACCATCGAAGGCCGGCAGCGCTACGGCGTGAACGTTCGCTACGCACGGGATTTTCGCGACGACGTAGATGCGCTCAAACGCGTGCTTCTGCCGTTGCCGGGAGGGCAGGGACAGATCCCGATGGCCGAGATCGCCGAGGTCAAGCTGGTGGAGGGCCCGTCCATGATTCGCGACGAGAACGGCCTGCTTTCCGGCTACGTCTACGTCGATTTCGACACCTCGAAGGTCGACGTGGGCAGCTACGTCGAGCGCGCAAAGCGCGTGGTCAGCGACGCCGTGAAATTGCCGACCGGCTATGCCATGGCCTGGAGCGGGCAGTACGAAAACATGCTGCGGGTAAAGGAGCGCCTGAAACTGATCCTGCCCATCACGCTCGTGCTCATCTTCGGACTTCTCTACCTAAACACCAAGTCGAGCTTCAAGGCAGCGCTGGTGATGCTCGCGGTCCCATTCTCGGCGGTGGGCGCGATTTGGCTTCTGTACTTTCTCGGCTACAACGTTTCCATCGCCGTGTGGGTCGGCATGATCGCTCTGATGGGCCTCGACGCCGAGACCGGCGTGTTCATGTTGCTGTTCCTCGACCTTTCGCACGACGAGGCCAAAGCCGCCGGCAAGCTGCACACCACCGGGGATCTGGTCGAGGCCATCATCCACGGCGCCGTCAAACGTGTGCGCCCCAAGGCCATGACAGTCTCGGCCGCCTTCATCGGCCTCTTGCCCATCATGTGGTCCACCGGCACCGGTGCCGACCTGATGAAGCGCATCGCCGCCCCCATGGTCGGCGGGCTGGTTACGTCGTTCGTGATGGAGCTGCTGGTGTACCCGGCGATCTACTTCCTCTGGCGGACGAGAGAGGTCACAGAGGGAGTAAGAGCACAGAGTTGAGGTCGCCGGGGCACAGGGGATTTGCACGGCGAAAACGCCCTGCTAACCTTGGGTCGGATCGAGTTTCTAGTCCGGAACCAGAAACCCTGAATCGCAGGGGAGGGTGTGCCAAGTCCAATCAACATGCCTGTGGTGCGACGACAGGAAGGGTTCTCGGCTCCGCGGCGTGAGCAGCCGGCGGACTACGCGTCCGCGCCGCTGCCTGTGGATCCGGTGCTCATCCTCGCTGGCGTGCGCGTTGCTGTACTCTCGCTCTGGCGGAAAGTCTTCGGATGGAAGCGCTACCCGGGCAGCGTTGAGGCCATTTGCCGTGCCGTCGTTGATGACTGTTGGACTGGCCAGTTCTTTGCCGGCTCCGCTGGTCATTTTCATCAATTCTGGACACGCGATCTCGCCATGTGCACCGGGGCACTTTGCCGGCTTGGGCATCGGGAGAAGGTGCTTGCGTCTTGGACCTGGGCTCTGTCGCGCTTCGAACGCGCGCGCCGAATCACCACCACCATTTTTGCCCGGCGGTTTCCGCGCGACGTCTACCACTTCGCCTGCGATTCCTTGCCCATGTTGCTCTACGGTATCGAGCAAGCCGGCGCGCCGGATCTTATTCGGCAACACCGCGCCTCCCTCGGCGCCGAGGTCCTCCGCTACGTCGATCGGGTCCTCGATCCCAAGACCGGGCTTGCACGTGGTGACCGCTATTTCTCCGCCCCGCGCGATTGCATGACTGGAAGCTCTACGGTCTTTGCCAACACCATGCTCGCATTGCTCGAGCGGCTGCTCGGCGAGCAGGACGTGTTGCCCAATCCGTTGCAGGGGCTCGGTGTCGCCCGCCGCCTTCAGGAGACCTTCTGGCGCGGCGACTATTTCCAGGACGCGCTCGACCGCGAGCTAGCCTCGGGGGACGCCAACGTCTGGCCGTTCTATTTCAAGGTCGTCACGTCGGCGGACATGAAGCGCAGAGCACTCTTGACGCTCGACCGCCTTGGCTTCACCAAGCCTCTGCCGTTGCGCTATTTCAGCCAGCGGCTGCCCGGCAGCGAATTGCCCATTCCACGTCTGTTCGCGCCAAACTATCAGGGCGATACCAGTTGGATGCAGATAGGGCCGGTGTATCTGAGTCTTTTGCGCGACGTGGCCCCCGATGCCTTCCGCGAACAGTTTCGCACCACGGCCTCCTTCATCGAGCGCGACCAGAATTTCCTCGAGCTGTACACCCCCGAAGGGCGCCCCTACCAGGGCCGGGCCGCGCTCTATTTCGCCGACCAGGGAATGTTGTGGGCGGCGCTTTTCCTCGATTTGGAGGCAAGAACTTGATCGCAAAACTCCGAGGGACCAACTCGCCACCCGCCGTCGTGCTGGTGCGCCTCATCGTGGGAGCCGTATTCCTTTCCGAAGGCATTCAGAAGTTTCTGTTCCCGGCCGCCCTCGGGGTTGGTCGCTTCGCGAAGATTGGCATCCCTTGGCCGGCGTTCAGCGCGCCCTTCGTCGCGGCCTTCGAGATCGGCTGTGGTCTGCTGATCCTGGTCGGTCTCGGGACCCGGCTCGCCGCGGTCCCACTCATCATCGACATGCTGGTCGCCCTCGCGAGCACCAAGATTCCGATGCTTTCAAAGAGCGGCTTCTGGAGCACGGCCCACGAGGCTCGCGTCGACTGGTCGATGCTCTTGGGCGCAATCTTCCTCTTGATCGTGGGCGGCGGTACATGGTCCCTCGACGCATGGCTGGCTCGACGAGAGCCCGGGCGTGATTGACGGCACTGGGAGCGCGCCAGGCCCATCGCGCTGGTCGATAGTGGTGGCGTTCGCCACCGTCACCTTGCTCGCGCCCGCGACTGCGCACGCGGGGCCGCCCTACGTCACGGATGATCCCGAGCCCGTGGAATTCGGCCACTGGGAGCTCTATTTGGGCACCCAGCATTCCGTCACCCGCACGGGCGCATCCGGAACTGCTCCGCACGTCGAAGCAAACTACGGCGCCTTGCCTGGTCTGCAGCTGCACATCATTGCCCCACTCGCGTACGCGCATCCGAATGACGGACCCTGGTTCTACGGCGTAGGCGACATCGAGCTTGGCGCGAAGTTTCGTTTCATCGACGAGAACAAGTGGATGCCGATGGTCGGGACCTTTCCGCAGTTCGAGCTGCCCGTGGGATCGGAGTCGAAAGGTCTAGGCACCGGGCATCTGCATGTACTCATTCCGCTCTGGCTTCAGAAGAGCCTCGGTCCCTGGACCACGTATGGTGGGGGCGGCTATTGGCGGAATCCCGGCGACGGAAATCGGAACTTCTGGTACGTCGGGTGGCTGATGCAGCGACGCCTGTCGATCGCGGCGCTGGGGACCGAGGTCTTCTACACCACCCCCGACCAGGTCGGCGGCCCGGCCAACTTGCGCTTCAACGTCGGGCTGGTCCTCGACCTGACCGGGCATCACCATCTGCTGCTCTCGGCGGGCCGAGGCATCCTGGGCGATAGCCTCTTCCAGGGTTATGCGGCCTATCAACTGACCCTGTAGTGCCGCAGCTCATGGCACGGGCCGATCTGCTCGAATTCGGAGATCAGTCCGTTCGCAGGGGTGCAAGGCGCGTGGAGCCGTTACTGTGTATTGAACCCTTGCATGCGATAGGGCCTTCTGCGCTTCAT
>PMLH01000190.1 GCA_003159055.1 Myxococcales bacterium | reverse complement strand
CTGCGCAATCACGACGAGCTGACCTTGGAAATGGTGACCAAGGAAGAACGCGACTACATGTACCTCGCGTACAGCACCGATCCGCAGATGCGTATCAACGTCGGCATTCGTCGCCGCCTGGCGCCGCTGCTCGACAACAACCGACGTCGGCTTGAGCTGATGATCAGCATTCTGCTGTCCTTTCCCGGCACACCCATCATCTACTATGGCGACGAGATCGGCATGGGCGACAATGTCTACCTGGGTGATCGCAATGGGGTGCGCACGCCCATGCAATGGACCAGCGATCGCAACGCCGGTTTTTCCCGTGCGACGCCTGCGCGACTGTACAGCCCCGTGGTGATGGATCCCGTGTACGGCTACGAATCGGTCAACGTGGAAGCGCAACAGACGGAGTCGGCGTCGCTGCTCAATTGGATGCGCAACATGATTGCCCTGCGCAAGCTGTTTCGGGTGTTTGGGCGCGGAACCATGGAATTTCTTNNGCAAGATCCTGGCCTACCTGCGCACCTTCGATGGCGAGAAGGTCTTGTGTGTGGCCAACCTTTCCCGCTTTGCTCAACCCACCGAGCTCGATCTGTCGCGCTTCGAAGGCCTGGTCCCGGTCGAGATGCTTGGCTACGTCGAGTTTCCGAAGATCCGAAAGACGCCCTATTCGCTGACCCTCGCCCCCTACGGCCACTTCTGGTTCGAGTTGCAGACGCCGGCCGTGCCCGACCTCAAGGGCGAGGGGCAGATGAGCCGGGAGCCAAGCCTTCCGTGCGTGACGTGCGCTGAGCTGCTGCAGGGGACCGCTCGCGTTTCGCTCGAGATTGCCTTGCCTCAGTTTCTGGTTCGGCAGCGTTGGTTTGGCCGCAAGGCACGCTCCATCGCGCGGGTCAGCATTCGCGACACGGCCTTGGTTTCAGGACTGGACGCCGCTTTGCTGATTCTCGACGTTCGCTACGTCGAAGGCGAAGACGACGCCTATTTCCTTCCCTTGATTCGCATCCCGACTGACCAGGTGCAAGCAACTCTCGATAAGTACCCTCAAGCACGCCTGGCCAGGTGCCGTGATGGAAGCGCGGAAATCTGGGATGCGACGGTCGACGAGCGGTTTTGCCAGTGGCTTCTGCAGGTGGTGGAGAAGAACCTGAGCGTTCCATTCGCGATGGCCGTGCTGCAGGGCGCTGCCGGCCGCTCTTTTTCCGGCGCGAGGGGCGACGATGCTGAGGCCTTGCGCTCGCAGCGCAGCCTTGCCGAGCAGAGCAACACCTCGGTGCGCTTCGGCGAGCGCATCATCATGAAGCTCTTTCGGCACCTCGAACCCGGCCCCAACCCTGATTGCGAGATGACCCAGTATTTGGGCGAGGAGCGTGGCAATACCCATGTTCCTGCTTTTGTCGGGTCGCTTCGGTATGCGCCTCGCGAAGGCGAGACGATGGACCTCGGAATCCTCCAGAATCTGGTCGAAAATCAGGGCGACGGTTGGTCGTGGATGCTCGAAGAGTTGGGGCGTTACTACGAAAGCTGCGCCACGCGGGCCTTTCCACCGTCCTTGCGCAATCTGCTGCAACGGCCGCCATCGATGTGGCTCGACGACGGGCAGGGAGATGAAGCCGCCCTCGCCGTCGGCCTTTCGTACAAGGCCGCGATCATGTTGTCGCGGCGAACGGCCGAGATGCATCTGGACCTCGCGGCCGAGACCACGCATCCCGCGTTTCAAAGCCGGCTGCTCAAGAAGCCAGAATTTGCCGCCCTTTCGCTGCGCTTGCGCGAACACGCCAGGCAGGTCTTCGACGGCCTCAAACACGGAATTGCGGGCTTTTCCGATGAAGTTCTCGAGCACGCCGCGCTGGTGCTGGGTAGGCGGCGTGAAATCACGGAGCGCTTTCGCCGCCTGGAGGAGCTGGATCTGACGTTGAAGGCCACCCGCATTCACGGCGACTACCATCTGGGCCAGGTCTTGCGGGTGAGGGACGATTTCGTGATTCTGGATTTTGAGGGCGAACCTGCGCGTTCTCTTGCCGAGCGAAGGACGCCGGAGTCGCCGCTCAAGGACGTGGCTGGGATGTTGCGTTCGTTCAGTTACGCAGCGCAGGTCGGCTATCTCAACTACGTGGCGAGGCGCCCACGCGATGCCGCACCCTTGGAGCCGTGGGCAAGGCTGTGGGAGACCTGTGTCTCGGGGGCGTTCTTGAGCAATTATCGGGAGGCGATTGGCGGCGTTGGTCTCACCCCGCCGGGCGGCGGCGAGTTTGGGTTGCTGCTCGACGCGTTCCTGCTCGACAAGGCCCTCTATGAATTGAACTACGAGCTCAACAATCGCCCGGCATGGGTTCGGATACCCTTGCTCGGGATTCTTGGACTCTGTCGGTAATGCCAGGGAGCCCCAGGAAGCGTAGAACGATGCATAGAACGATGCATAGAGCGAAGCATGGCTGAACAGAACAGCGCCACGGCTCAGATCGGCGAGCTGCTGCATGCGCAGCCGAAAGCCGACATCATCGTCGGCTTGCCCAGCTACAACAACGAGGGAACCATTGCCGGCGTGGTACAGGCCATCCGGCAGGGCCTGGGTCAGAGCTTTGGCGAGAACAAGGCCGTCATCGTCAATGTCGATGGCGGTTCCACCGACGGGACCATCGACCGCATCGCCGAGCTGCGGGGCGAGGCCGGCGCAACCCTGGGGCAGGTGCGGCTGGCGGGGCAGGATTTCGTAGTTCCCTACCACGGTATTGCGGGCAAAGCCGAAGCGCTGCACGTGACCTTGCAGATAGCGCGACAGACTGGGGCCCGTCTGTGCCTGATGCTGAGCCCAGACTTCACGGTTCTTCCGCCTAGTTGGGTCGAGCAACTTGCCGCCCCTATTCTCCAGCAAGGGTTCGACTTCGCGTTGCCGGTCTACCTTCGTCACAAATTCGACGGCGCCATAACGAGTAGCATCGTGCGGCCGCTGGTGCGGTCACTCTACGGCAGGCGTGCGCAGCAGCCGATGGGGGGCGAATACGCCTTTTCGGCTGCCTTCGTCGAACGCTGTCTGGCGCAGAACGTGTGGGGAACCGATCTCGCCAGGTTCGGCAGCGACATCTGGATTACAACCCAGGCAATGTGTGGACCGTTCAAGATGTGCCACGTGCAGCTCGGCCCCAAACGCCAAATGCGTTCTTCTGCCGCCGCGGACCTCGGGGCCACCTTGAACCAGGTTCTGGGCTCGCTGCTCGAGGACATGACCCGCAACGCCCAGGTCTGGCAACGTGTGCGAGGCTCGTTGTCGATCGACGCCCTGGGCGCGCCGGCCGAAGGGGTACCGGCCCCGGTCAACCTGGACTTCCGTAAGCTGATGGAGTCGTTCCGCCTCGGCCTGCGCAATTTGCAGGAGGTGTGGTCGCTGGTGCTTGCCCCTGCCACGCTGCTTGAGCTGCATCGCACGGCGGAGCTTGCGCCCGAGCACTTTGCCCTGCCGGATGTGCTGTGGTCTCGGGTGCTTTTCGATTTTTCCCTGGGCTATCGTCTTCGCACTATCAATCGCAGCCATTTGCTGTCAGCGTTCCTACCGCTCTACCTGGGGTGGTTGGGAGCCTTTGTGCGAGAGATGCAAGATGCCAGCGACAGCGAAACCGAAAGCCGCGCGGACCAGCTTTGCCGCACCTGCGAGGCGGAAAAGCCCTATCTAATGTCGCGCTGGAGATCCCCGGACCGTTTCAACCCCTGAACCTCTGTCAAGAAAGGACAGCTCCTCATGTGGGAAAACATCGAAGAAACCCTGAGTGCGGCTGTGGAGCGCATTCTCAACAGTCTGGCCGGTTTGTTGCCGACTCTGATTGCGCTGTTGGTCGTGCTTTTGTTGGCGACGCTTGCGGCCTTGCTGATTCGCCTGGTCCTGCGCCGCGCCCTGCAAGGCGTGAAGTTCGACGCGCGGCTCGAGCAGTGGGGCTTCTCCGCAGTCGCCGAATTGTCGCCCGGCAAAAGTCCGACCCTTCTCGTCTGTCGCATTGTCTCGTGGTCGGTGATTCTTTTCGGGTTGCTTGCCGGTCTGGTTGCGGTGCGCGTGAGGTTCACATCGCAATTGCTGATTCATCTGTTCGAGTACTTGCCGCACTTGTTGACCGCGCTGTTGGTGCTGTTCTTTGGGAGCCTGTTGGCCCGCTTTTCTGCTCGCGGCGTATTGCTGAGGGCTGTGAACATGGGGATCCACTCCGCGCGGCTTGTCAGCGAAATCGTGAAATGGCTGCTGATGGTCGTGGTCTACGCGATGGCACTCGACCAACTCGGCATCGGGGGCGACATCGTGAAAATCGCGTTTGCGCTGATTTTCGGCGGCGTGGTCCTCGCGCTCGCCTTGGCGCTCGGACTTGGCTCGCGCGAACTGGTCAGCCGGGCCTGGGACAAACAGCTCAAAGAACCGCCACCCAAAGAGGAGGACACGGTTCGGCACGTCTGACTCTTCGATCTAACTCTTCGTCGCCACGGAACCCTATTCGCCGTGGGTGGCGCTGAGTGCGAATCCCCGGATGGTGAAATCGAACGACTGCGGCTTGGTGTCCCCTGGCACGACGAACATCACGGCCGACACCGGCTCTCCGGCGTAGACGTAGCCGGAAACTCCGCCGGTTCTTTCGGCCCAGCATCCCTTGTGGAAGAACTTGAACATTGCAGCTGTGGGACCGTCGTAATCACTGACCATGGCACACCAGCGGTCATTAGCGTCTTGCCAACCGTTGGCGCCAAGCAACTCGATGCCGAAATAGGTCGGCTTCGGGCCGGTCCAATTGACCGCGACCAAGTTGAATTGGGTCGGAAAACTCACTGCTGG
>PMLH01000606.1 GCA_003159055.1 Myxococcales bacterium | reverse complement strand
CGGGATCCTGCGGCTGTCCATACACACCCGCTCCGCTCGTCAAGGTCAGTCGGGGCAGCGCTCGCCAGGTAACCTGCAATCGTGGGTTCGGCAGATTGCGTACCACGGGAACGTCGACCGGGTTGCGAGCAGCATCCAGCCGGGAGTAGCCGACCGGGGTCGTTATGGAGCTGAGGGGAAGGCGATGGTCACCTTCCACCATGGTCGGCTCGAAACGCAGACCAGGCGTCACCGTCCAATTGCCGAGCTTGAGGTCAAGCGTGGCGAAGCCGGCCACACTCAAGATCTGGACCTTCCAATTGTCGAAGGCGAGGTCGCTCGAAGGGGCCTCGCCGAACACGACGATGTCGCCCTCGCGCGGCGGCTGGTTCACCGACCCGTGTCTCGACAATTGCACGTCCCGGCCTTGCGCATCGACGCCCACCACCAGCACGGCGTTCGAGCTGACGCGGCGACGAAGGCTACCACGCAAGGCGTACTGCCAGGTGTTCGACTTCACCTGCGTGCTGGCATCGCCAAAAGCCTGTTGCAGCGAATTGGTGTCATAACCGATCGACGGTGTGATTCGTACGCTGGAACCATCGTCGAACAGCCGACTGTAGGTCACGAGGAAGCGATTGAACGTGCTGTCGTCGTACTCGGTGCCTAGGCCACCGGACGACCGCCCGGGAATGGTCCGGTTCAAGTGGTCGTTGGCGCCCAGGAAGGTCGCGGTCACTTCCTCGTCCTTGCGCAGCGCCAGCGCGGCACGCGCCTGATAGTCCTGGTAGCGTGGGATGGGAAAGTAGTCGCCTACGTCGGACGAGGTGACGGTAGGCAGCAGCTTGTCCAGGTAGCTGACCCTGCCGGCCACGGAGAAGCGCAGTCGCGGCGTAAGCGCCGCCGCCACTTGCGCAGACGTGTCGAGCACGTCGGCCGCAACGTACCCGTGCACCCCGGCGGTTGGCAATTGCGCCAGCTCCACCCGCACGAGACCGCCCAAGCCACGTCCGTTCTCTGCTCCATACGCGCCTGGCGCAAGGTCGATCGACTTCACCAGATCCGAGTTGATGGTCGAGCGCAGCCCGCCCATGTGATACAGGGCTGGGATCTCCACCCCTTCCACGTTGACCCGGGTTTCCTTGGGTGACGAGCCCCAGACTACCAACTGCCCGGAACCGAAACTGGCACGGCCAACACCTGGGAGATTCTGCACGACCTTCAAAGTGTCACCCTGGGTGCCGGGCACTTTGCGCGCTTCCTCCGTGCGAATGCGGGTCTCGACCGCCTCTTTCTTGATGCGCGCGGCGCGCACCACGACTTCTTCGTCGACGTCCTCTTCCTTTTCCTCGACGAAGTACTTCATGCTGCGTTTCTGTCCCGGACGGATGGTCTCGTCGGTCAGGACGGTCACCAAACGCGGGTGTCGAATCTCCACCTTGTAGGTTCCGGGGGCCAGATCGGTAAAAGCAAAGGTACCCTTCTCGTCGGTCTTGGTGACAAGATCGAGATCCTTGATCTTGATCGAGACGTTGGCCAGTGGCTGCTTCTTGAAACGGTCCAGAATCACGCCGTCAAAATTCACTTGCGGCCCGATGCTCACCATCTTGGTCACGATGGTGAAATCGTATCGATAGCTGATCTTGACCGGGATGGGCTGCCCGCCAGCTTCCGCCGGCAAAAACACGAATTGTCGTGCCGCCGCCACTGCGGCCCTGTCAAAATCGTTCCCGCCAGTTTCCGCCACCTCGACATTGCCGACTTTCCCGTCGTCGCCGATTTCAATCGACAACAAGACCCGCGAGGTGATGCCGGCGTCATGCTTGTCCTTGGGATAGTCGGCTTGCACGAAATGGATCAGCCGCGGCGGCGTCGTAATGGCGGGCGCCTCCTGTGCCTTCAGCACAGAGGTGGCTAGGCCCACGAACAGAAGCGCCGTGAGCGCGACAAGACGGTGCTGCAATCAGTCCCCCAGCTCGAAGCGACGTGCAAGAACATAGGTTCCACCAGCAACCGGCTTGCCACATGCCATCGCCGGTTTGAAGCGCCAGTGTTTGACGGCAGCCACCGCCGCCGCATCGAGCTCGGGAGAGACACTTGAGAGGATGTCGACGGTGACGACCGCGCCGTCCGCACCGACCACGACCCGCAATTTCAGTTTACCTTCGATCCCCTCGGCGCGCGCAGTCGCCGTATATTCAATTTCAGTCTTGTACACCGGTTCGGGCTTCGACGGCTCCTCGGTGCACCGCTCTTCCGCAATAGGTCCACCAGGGCCAAGCTCGTGCACCCTTCGGCGACGAGGTTCAGAGTCGATGGACGCGACCTTGGTCGGCGCCACAGCCTGTGCAGCCCGGACGACCACCGGAATCGCCACCGCATCACCGATGTCCTCGTTGCTCATTGCAATGTCCGTCATTGCGAGAGGCTCCACCGCGATTTTGGCAGCTGGCACCGGAGCCGCAGCCACGGGCGCGACCTTGGGCGCAGCGGTCGCCTTCTGGTCCGGCGGGCGTTCCGCCTTGGCGACTTTCGGCTTGGGCGGCGGCGCCTTCGGCCGCTCCTTGACTTCCTTCTTCTTGGCCTCGGTCATCTGCACGAAGAAATTCTTGCCAGATGCCCGATGTTGCGACGCCGTGAGAAGCGCCACGGCGAGGCCACCGTGGATGATAAACGAGACAGCGACGGTTGCCTTCTTCACAGCTTCACCTCAAAACAAGAGAACAGAGGGAATCTACGGCCCACCCGCCTGCATGATATTGATGGCGAACTTGGTAATGCCCGCTACCTTGGCCAAGTCCATGATGTGGACGACCTGTCCATGCAGCGCCTCCTTGTCCGCACTGACCACCAGGCTCATCTCGGAATCCGCTGCGACCGCCGTGCGCATCAGCCCTTCCAGGGCGCCTTCATTGACCGGCTGCTCGTTCCAGCGCATATCCCCGCTCTTGAGCAACTGCACCGTGCACGGCTTTTCTGCCGTCCCATCGCTCATGCGCGCCTTCGGAAGATGCACTTTCATCGTCTGAGCCACGATGTACGTGGACGCCACCATCAGGATGACCAACAAGACCAACACCACGTCGACCAAGGGCGTGACGTTGATGGCCGCGATGGTCTTGGCTCGTCCCGAGCCTGCAACCGCTCCAGCCATTAGCTGTTCACCTCGGCCGGGCGCAGCGAGCGATTGCTCGACTCGTCAACATCGTCCATGGGCGTAAGCTGCTTGTTTCCGCCCTTTGACGCTGCTTTGTTGGTATTGCCTGGCTTGGCTTTCATGACCGCAAGGACTTGGTTGGCAAGGGCGCCCGTGTTCTCCTCAATGTCGTTGCACTTCTTCTGGAACAGGTTGTAAGCAATGACGGCGGGGATGGCGACCAAGATGCCGACCGCGGTGGCGATGAGGGCTTCCGCAATACCGCCCATCACGTTGCCCATGCCGCCGCCGCTTGCCGCCGCCACGTTCGCAGACGCTGCACCAAGCTCTTTGAAGGCCGCCACAACACCCAGCACGGTTCCGAACAACCCGACGAAGGGCGAGTTGCTGCCAAGCGTGCCGAGAAAAAGGAGGCCGCTTTCGAAGATCTTGCGACGCTGGCGAATCCCCTTTTGCACGATCTCTCCCAGCGAATCCGGACCATCGTCGTAGTAGGCCAGCGCGTCGCCGATGACCTCCGCTTCCACCGCACGAAGGTCCGCCAACTCCTTACGAGCGCCCTTCAGGTCATGCGCACGCAATTTCTTGGCGACCGAATCTCCCACGGTGGCCAAATCGAACTTCCTGCGCCTGAAGTAGAGCCAACGCTCGATGACCACCCCAACGGAGAACACCGACAGGGCCAGCAGCAGGTAGAGCACCACTGTTGCGCCCGTCGAGGCAACAAGCACGAGCTTTTGCATGAGTAGCATAATTCACCTTCCTTCTACAGTTTTTGGAAGACCAGCGCTTGGACTCCCGCGCCCTGGCCATGTGAAAAGCGTGTGTCGGTTTCGGTCGACTGTCCGTAAGCGACCGACGGCTCGGTCCATCCTTCGGCAAAGACTTGAACCCGCCAGCGCGCGCTCACTTCTCCGCATAGCGAAAACGTGTCGACGCGGACCGTGTACTCTCCACTCGGCACGGTACTGGGGAAGATCACGTTTTCGACCCGGCGGCCGTCGATGACACACTGACTGTTCGAGTCGAAGTCGAGATACCCAGCTGCCGTCGCATCGTTGAACGTCGCCCCTGAGGTACCTGCCGGCAAGCCCGAAGGCTTGCGCGACCAGATCTCGTTGATCCCAGCGTCCGCATCACTCGGCACTTGCACGTGCAAGTCGAGGTCGGCCTCCGTGTCCCAGTCGAGGCTCACTACCAAGGCGCCGGTGGGAAGGGGCGCATCCATGGTCATCGGCTGAATCATGGCCGGTCCCACGTTGCCATTCCGGTCGCTCGAGCGAACCACCAGTGAAATCGCGCCCCCATCGCCGACTGGCGTGTTGCGAGAGAAGGACGCCGAACAGGAGAAGGTGAAATCGCCGGGCCTGTTCTGGTCCAGATCCTGGACCGGAAAGACCCAATGGCCAGTGTCCCCCAAAAGCCCCATCACGACTGCATTCGAGCCCGGACCTGCGGTACCGGATATGTTCTTGGCGGCGATGCCGGGAAAGAGCTGGTTGTTCGCGGTAGAGATGGAATGGATCTCCGGCAGGCTACTTTGTGGTTCGGTATCGATGCCGCCTGCAACGTACTGCGCTCCTTGAATCTGCAGGAAGGCTGACTGACCCGAGCTGGGATTGGAGCCAGTGCAAGCACAGCAGAGCACTGCCGCGACAGCGCCGAGGATGAGCGAATCACGCATCAAAACACCGTCTCCGCTCGTAGCGTGAAAACGTTGTTGGCGAGATTGGTTGGAAGGCCGCCCTGATCCCTGCCGGAATGGTTGCGATTGATGTCGTATTGCACGAGCAATCGGTTGGCAAGCCCACCGATCTTCCACCGAGCAGCGAGTGCGAGCGCGACGGTCGACACCGACTGGCTCGACAGCAACACGGTCGCGCTTACGCGGTCGGTGCTGTCTTGGTCGGGGTCGTATTGGTCATAGCGGATGCCAGCCTGCAGGTGCTTGCCGAAGTCCTGCACCAACGCGAGGTAGTAGCCGCTTTCCCGCAGGTCGCGCCCGAGGGGGCCGTAGGGATCCGCAACCAACAGCGCCCGGTCCAGGTTCTTCGCCCACGTGATCTCGGCATAGGCCGTGGTCTTGCCAAGTGTCGCGGTCTTGAAACTGAGGAGGATGTCGGCCCCAAGCGCATGACGGCTGAAGTTCTGCGAGGGCAACCCAGTTCTGCCGGGCGAGGCATTCGTCTCCCCGGGGCCAATGCTGCCGTCCTCGTTGCGGTCCAGCCAAGTCGTGGTCGGCTTGGTCGGGGAGGTTCCCTTGTGCAATCCTTTGCCAACCAGCGCCGAAAATCCGCCTTGCACGTCGACACCGCCACCGAGCGGAGACGCCATGCCCAGCCGCCCAACCACGTCCTTGGCGGCATTGGGATCGCGGGCGGGAAACGTGCTTTCGCCGAGCGGTTCGCCGTTTTGCACCGCCACGGCGTAGCGAACGAAGCGCCACGCGCCAGCAATTCGAGCGCCGAGATCGTATTCTCCGGGAAACATCGCCCTTTCAAGGTTGCTTCGCTCGGCAAAGAGCCGCTCATAGTCGGACTGGCCAATTTCGAAACCAAAAGGGATCTTGAACATGCCTACCGTTGCCGCCACATAGGGCAGCGACTCGCCAGGAATCTTCACCGTGGCCTCCATAGCCATGGGTCGCATCTGAGGGCCGCTCGTGGTGTTGGCATCGACTTCCATCACGCCGGCCAAGTAGCCGCGGTCAATGCTCGCACGTAGTCGAGCGCGCCTGAGGGTGAACCGATTGTCGTTGAGGGGCGCACCCGTGGACGTATTGAGCTGATCTTCCGAGCTCTGCTTGACATACATGTCCGCCTGGGTAAACCCCGACAAGGTCAAGCCTTCGATGCCGGAAACTTTCGGTGCTTTCTGCAACGCAGCCTCGACAACCGCCTTCGCGTCCTCCGAGGCTTTGGCCTGAGCCGCCGTGCGCGCTGCCGTCTCCGCCGCGAAGCGCTCGTCAATCGTCTTGCGTAACGCCGCGATTTGATCCTGTTGCCGGGCCACCTGCTCGGCAAGCTCGGCGGTGCGATCGTTCTGCGAATCCTGCGCCACCGTATCGGGTGCCGAGTTTTCGGACGCCTGGGCAGGCGACGCGGATTCCTGCCCAAGTGTCCGAGACGGCGCCGAGAGCATGGCTACCCAACCGACGCAGACGGTGGTCGCGGCCTTCGAAGCGGCCTGAAAGGCAGCAGCCCTTCGGACCAGAGGAGGACGGTTGCCTTCGAGAAAGCCATGTTTGTGCACCGTGGATCGCTTTCTATCGAGTGGATTGGGTAGGTGGTTACTATTGACTGCAGGTCTGATAGGCAGGCGGATTGGTGTTGGAAACGTCCTGCGCAGTGACGGATGGGTCGACCGCGGCATTGCGAATGGTCAGGTCGCATGCCGCTGCCGTCAGTCCCGTGCAGATGGTGACTGCCGAAGCAGCCTCGCCGACACTGCTGTCGAACGACTGGTTGCCGGCTTCGGTCGCTTGGGGGGCGTCGATGCCCACCGAGCCGTCGATGCCGCTGGTTGTTCCTCCCGTCGAAATCGGCGCGTCGGGAACCGTCGCGCCGCCCGTTCCGCCGGCGCCAGCGTCCTGGCGAACCGCCCCACCCATGCCACTAATCACGGGCGCGTCTACAGGGTTGCCTCCGCTGTCGCTGCCACAGCCAATCCCGGTCGCAAATCCAGCTGCGAGTACTATCGCCAATAGTTTGATCGACGTCATTGTAGTTACCTCCGGTTGGCTACTCGCAGAATCCGGTCTGGCAGGTCTTGCCACCCGTACAATTGGCGTTGGTCGTGCAGGCCACACAGCCCGCGGGCGGGGTCGCGGCCTGGGTCACGGCCTTGTCAAAGAAGCAGTTGCAGGAGACTACGGGCGTGAACGGGGAGAAGTTGCCACCGTCCTTGTCCAGTTGCACTTTCATCGCACACTGGGGCACGTCACCGAGGCGAGCGACCGTAGAAATGTAGTTGGTGTTGCTGGTGTCGGTCGAATCGATGGGCACCGCACCGGTGAGCCAGTCAAGCACTGGCTTTGCCGCTGCCGACGGCTGGCCCGCAGTCAGCGCAGTAAAGAAATGCAGCGGCCCCTGAATGACGTAGTGACCATCCCGCACGTTCTTCTTGTCGACCGCGTTCGCGTCGGAATCTGCGTAGTACGCCCTGGTCTGGCCGCGACCGCGGAACGCGACCGCGTTCAGCTTCGACCTTTGCGAGGCGTAGGCGTCGGCGGCGAGGATACCGATGGCGGTCTGAGGATCGACAACCGCCAGAAGCGACGTCACCAGGTCACTACCGCCCGAGTTGGACTTGCCCCTGAAGGCCCCTTCCGGCACGCCGATGGCGCGCGCGACCATGATCTGGGTACCCGATGTATTCTTGCGCTGCTGAATGGCATTCTCATCAACGAAAGGTGTCTGGTTGCCCTTGGCCCCGCAGCCCCAGATCGCGGCCGCCTGTTCCATGGACATCGCGGTCATTGTCACGTTCGCCTTGGGAACGATAATCAACATGGCTTGCACCGGCCCGCGCCACTCTCCGACAGTGGCCGGCATTGCGGCGCCAGCGGTGCACGATTCATACGCCACGTCCGATACGCCAATCAGAGGCTTGGTATTGGCGGCGAGCGTGCAGGTCCTGATGGAAACGCCACTTGCCTGCGTTGCGTCCGCCACGTAGTAGTCGCCGGTTCCGGATAAAACCTGCGTGGCATCAGCGATATCCAATGCGCCGGAGCAGGATGAAATCGGATTGTAGATGATCGAGATGTTCTGCTTGGCCTTGATTTGGACCGCGAGCTGGGCAAGGGTCGGTTCAAAAGCGCTGCTGCCAGCCAAGTAGACCGGGTTCGGAAGCACCGAGGGGTCGTTGCAGGCGACGGTCGCGCTCTGCGCCAGCACTGTCGGAGCGTAGACGGTGCCGGCAGCTAGGCATGCCAAGCCACCGACGAGAAAGCCCTGATAGGGCCGCCTCAGGAATCCCGAGTTTTCTTTTCGCATCATTTGTTGGTGATCTCCCGTTGTCTCGCCACAGCGGTCGCGCGAGATGCGCGGAAGATAGCGATCAGGGCGACCCGCGTTTGCTAATAGTAGGCAACGGATGCGTTACGGAATTGCAACGGACCCTGGGCCGGCGGTTCTCGGTTTGGTGGGTAGCGAGCGGATGGCCTGTGGGTGGCATAGGCCCCGCCTCGGACCTTCAATTCGAAGGTGGCCGTCGTCAGCCCGCTGATGCCAAGGCATGCGAACACTGCACGCCCGAGCCTGGCCGTCGTGGGGGCTGCTAGGACAATCTGACCGGGTGGCCTGTCTTCGCTGTCGCTAGGTCTTCGATGGCGGCATGGACGCCCCTGAGGCTTCGGCCAAATTCGCCAACTTCGTCCTCGCCACCGATGTCGATTGTCAGGCCGGCAATTTCACCTTTTGCCAGCTTGTCGGAGATCAACTTCAGACGACCAATGCGTGAGGTTACGTTGAAGACGACGAGCAGGCCGCCCGCCGTGATCAACAACAAGAAGCCTCCTGCGATTGCAAGGGCAAGCATCTGCCTGTGCGCCGCTGTCGCTTGTTGAGCCTTCACCGACGACTCCGCTTGCGCTGCCAACCGCGCCACGAGCTGATCGAATAGGTCGGTCGGTTGTCGATCCATGCCGCGGACGATCGTGTCTGCCGCCTTGAAATCGAAGCCGCCTCCGACATAGGTCTCGTAGGCCTCCTGGTATTTCCTGCCGAGGCCGTTGTGCCTGACGACAAACTCGGTCAGCAACTGAATCGCCCCAGCGTCTTGGATCTGCTGCCGCAATGCGCCCGCGTCCTCGCGTACCCTTGCCTCGGCCTGTCGGAACAGCTTGCCGTACTTCGCCAGGTCTTCCGAATTGTGGCCACGCAAGAGGATATCCTTCCACTCTTGCACTTGCTTCTTGAAGTCGACCTGCATGACTCGCGCCAACTCAGCCTGCTTGACGGAGGTCTTGAGCAGTTCGTCGTAGCTCGCAGCCAAGAACCGAGTCTGTCCGATCAAGGTGTCAGCCAGGGCCACAAACAGCACCACCACGCCAGCCAGGAACAGGGATAGCTTGAGCGAGATCTTCATGGCGATGGAGTCTAGCCCCATTGCCGGTCAGTTAGGCCATGGTAATGGAATGGGACGCAACCTTGCGGGTCGAGCAGAATCAGAGGACGAGGGCTACTGCAAGCTCGCGCACTCTTCGCACCCCGCATTCCACTCGTAGCAACGCGAGGCGATACGCTGCGTGCTGTGGTCTGGGCGAAAGATCTCTGCTGCCAGCAGGCGGGCCTTCAGCCCAGCGCCGGTCACCATCAGCACAAGATCCACGAGGCGCGGACGTGCTGCAAGCACTGATTGACTGAAACCCGCGCCATAGAGGTCTTCGTACCCACGCTCTACGCCAGCGATAGTGATGTCAAACTCGGAGTCGTCGGAGGCCACCTCCCGCGCCAGTTGTATAAGGTCACAGACTTCGCTCGAGTGGCAGCAGCCCGAGGATACAACGGCAGCGCTATGTTCGGTGACGTCTACGACTGTACACGTGCCTGGCTCTGCGTTGGCTTTCAAAGCGTCCACGATTACAAGATGGTCGACGCCAACCAAGTCATCAAGCAGGTCGAGACGCAAGCGCGGCACGACCTTGACCAGGATGTCATCCGGCAGAGGAAGCAGCTGCAACACCCGCCCGATCTCCGCACCAATTCCATCGTCAGACACCCGCTCATTTCCGAGGCAAAGGATGAATGTTCTCATGCCTCCTGTTACACGACATTTTTCAAGTTTTTGGCGTGAACAGAGTGTGACGTCTATAAGGCAATTCCGTGAACACTCGATTTCGTTCTGCGGGTTCGGTCAACATCGCGTCGCCGAAACGCCATCATCCTGTCCCAGGATCGTTGCCCATCTGTGACTCCAATTTGGACAGGAGTGCTTTACCCTGCCATCATGGGAGTCGTGGAATCGAAGTTCGTGCCTCCCTCCCGGGGTGGCAGAATCATTCCTTCGCTGAGAAGGTCACGGCTCGAACGCCGCGTGGTGGTGACTGGCATCGGCATCGTCACGCCCTTCGGCAGCAACGTTGAGGTGTTCTGGGACGCCTTGAAGGGGGGCCGCTCGTGCATTTCGACCATTACCCGCATGGACCCGTCCGACTATCCGGTTCGCATCGGGGGACAGGTTGCCGAGATCGGTCCGACACCGTTCTTGCCTGAGCTGCTGATTCGCCGCAACGACCTCTGCACCAACATTGGCCTTCTCGCTGGCGGCCTGGCACTGGAATCGTCCGGGCTTGGCGCGCTCGCTGACGAAAGGCGGCCGATCTCCGTCGTGGTCGGATCGGCCTTCGGCGCCTCGCAAGGTCTGCAGGATGTCTACGACTCGTACTTCCTGCGCGGCTGGCGCAAGATGCACCCGCTGGCGGTCACCCGCAACATGTTCAACTCGCTGTCCAGCAACTTGTCGATCCAATACAAGTTGGGTGGCAGCCATTTTACCGTCGCCGCTGCGTGCGCCTCGGGCGCGGTCGCGCTGGGGGAGGCCTTCCGCCGCATTCGGTATGGCGAAGACACTGTCGTCCTGGCTGGTGGCGCCGACGCACCCATATGCGGAAGTATTCTTGGCGGCTGGTCCAACTTGCGCGTCTTGTCGCGAAATCCGGACCCCACACGTGCCTGCCGTCCCTTCGACTCGGCCCGCGATGGCCTGGTGATGTCGGAAGCAGCTGCCATGCTGGTGCTGGAGGACGCTGAGCACGCCCGTCAGCGTGGCGCCCGCTGCCTCGGTGAAATTGCCGGCTACGGTGCCACCAGCGACGCCAGTCATCTGACCGCACCCGACCCTGTGGGACAGCACCAGGCCATCGAGCGGGCCCTGCACTCTGCCGGACTCTGCGCCGAAGATGTGGACTATGTCAACGCGCATGGGACCTCGACCAAGCTCAACGACGAAGCCGAAACGCGCGCCGTGCGCCTGGCATTGGGACCCCAGGCAGATCGCGTCGCGGTCAGTGCCAACAAGTCGGTGCTTGGACACACCATGGGCGCCTCGGGCGCGCTGGAGCTGGTCAGCACGCTGCTTACCTTGCGCGACGGGATGATCCCTCCGACCATCAACTACGACACTCCGGATCCAGCCTGCAATCTCGACTACGTGCCGAATGCGGCACGTCGTTGCGATGTGCGCGTCGCCATCAAGAACTCATTTGCTTTCGGCGGAGAGAACGCCGTGCTTGTCGTCCGTCAACCTGAGGAGATGCTGCAATGACACCCGAGGAGATCCGCGCAAGGCTTGCCGCCATTATTACGGAAAGAGTCAACACTCGACTCTCGGTTCAGCAGATTCAATGGGACACCCGCTTGCGAGATGACCTGGGCATCGACTCGTTGGCGGTCGCTGAGTTGATGTACGAGATCGAGGCTACCTTCGGGACTGCCTTGGAAGAGCTTGACCCCAGGACTCTTGTCACCGTTCGCGACGCAGTGGATGCGATCGGGCGCGAGCTTCACGTCCCCTTGGCGAGCTAATTCTGCGTTTCCTAGCGCGGCGACCGCGACGCTGTGCGGTCCGTCTTCTTTTCGTCACATAACAGTTGCTTGGCAACCCTTTGGCGCATGGCATGGACCACCGCAATCGGAGACGGGTGCGGGTGCACCTGCGTATCCGAAATTCATCACCATCGGAGGTACCATGCGCCCTACGAATGAAGTTGCCGTACTTTCGCTTCTCATACCGAGTACACTCTTTGCAAAAGGCCAAACCGCTCGCGACGACTTGGCCGACCACGTGTTGCTCGTCAGCATTGACGGACTTCACGCTTTGGATGTCGCTCGCTTCGTCGAGAGCCACCCCCATTCCGCACTGGCCACGCTCGCCGACCATGGCGTGACCTATACCAACGCGCGTCTGCCGGCCCACAGTGATTCATTCCCCGGGCTCCTCGCGCTCGTGACGGGCGGTTCGCCCATCAGCCACGGCGTCTTCTACGACGTTAGTTACGACCGCAGACTCTTCGATCCAACCAACACGTCTTGCTCGGGGCAACCTGGCAACACCGTGGTCTTCGACGAGAGCATCGACCTGCATGATAGCGCGAACGTCTCGAAGGACGTGATCGACCCGAGCAAATTGCCACGGCGTCTAAATGAGCACGGAGATTGCATTCCTGTCTACCCGCACGAGTTCGTCAAGACGAACACCGTCTTTGAAGTTGTCCGAGCGGCTGGCGGCCAGACCGCCTGGGCCGACAAGCATCCGGCCTACGACTTGGTCAACGGTCCGTCGGGCAGGGGCGTTGCCGATCTTTACACGCCCGAGATCACGAACGTGGGCGGCGCGGACGCCACGGTCAGCGTCGTCTGCACGGTGAAGAACGACCAAAAGAAGGTTGCAGCGGTCCTCAATCAGATTCACGGGCGCAACCACGACGGCTCGACCTCGCCTGGCATCCCGACCGTGTTCGGCATGAACTTTCAGGCCGTGAGCGTCGGCCAGAAGCTTGCGAAGGACAACGCCGATGGCAGTTGCACCGAGGACACCGACCCACGTTTGAACGGACAGCCCGGCGGATACAAGGACGGTTCCGGAACACCCAGCGACGTTCTGGCCTACGCGCTTGAGAATACCGACCAAGCACTCCAGAGCATGATCGACGCGCTCAGGAGTCAGGGAATCTACGACTCGACTCTCTTCATCGTCAGCGCCAAGCACGGGCAGTCGCCAATCAGCCCGCTCAAGGTGAACAAACCGGGACACTTTGCCGACTTGGTGGCGGGCCTTCCAGACGCGGCCAGCAGTCCAGCCGCGCAGGCAATTGCCGGTGCTGCCGCCTGCACGACCGGCCCCTGCGGCTTCGTCATGGACGACGATGTGGCGCTCATCTGGCTCGCGGACCAAAGCCAAGCTGCCGCAGTCGCTGCCTACTTGAACGCCAACGCGAAGGCGCTCTTTATTGACGAGGTACTGGCCGACAAGGAACTGCGGCTCAAGTTCAACAATCCGTTAAGAGACGACCGCACGCCGGATCTCATCGTGCAGCCGACCTACGGTACCATCTACACTACATCGAAGAAGAAGATTGCAGAACATGGTGGCTTCAGCTTTGGCGATACCAACGTCGGCATGGTCGTCTCGCGACCACACATGCGGAGCCGCATCTTGAAGACGCCGGTGCTGACCTCGCAGGTCGCTCCGACGATCCTGCGCGCCTTGGGGCTCGACCCGGATGCACTGAAGTCAGTACAGGTGGAGCAGACACCGGCTTTGCCCGGATTCTAGGTGTCGCGGTAATTCAGACCGAACGTGGCGCCTCGCAGCCGGGCCGGATGCGAGGCGCGCCCGGCGGGATAGTCGAATTGCGCTTTGCTCGTCGCAGCTCCGACGGGGCGATGGATCTACGACCGCGTCCGCAACGAAAGGACCGGGGTCAGGCCGGGCACGCGCGTGTAGCTCTCGTAGCCTGCATCGCCCAGATAGCGCCGAAGCAACTTCGGCTCGGCCGTCCTAAGGTCCACCACAATGAGTCCGTCTATGCAGTTGCCAAAGCTGGCATCGAGATTGAAGCTGAGCAAGAACGCATTCAGACGCAAGTAATGGCGCAGCAGGACGGGCAGGCCCTTGCGGTCGCCTTCAATCTCCGACACCAAAGCCGAGATGTCGTCGGCATCGCGAACAAGCTCAGCCAAGGCGTCGCGCTCCTGCCGGCTTAGGCGGTCGCGCAACGGATTGCGGGGCTTGACCAGCGGCCCGAGCGTATTGTGGCCACAGCGCTTGGCCAGGAACTCCACCATGAGCCGACGCGACAGGCCTTCATATTCCTTGCTGATGCTCACAGGACCAAACAGAACCTTGTAGGTCGGATTGCGCACCAGGTACTCGCCGATGCCTCGCCAGATGAGCGCAAGTGGAATCGCCTGACCCTGGTATTCCTGGCGCACGAAGGACCGGCCCAACTCGAGTGCCGGCCCAAGCCGCTCAAGGAGGTCCGGTTTCAGCTTGAACAGCGTATTCGTGTACAGCCCATCGGTACCCCGTTGCTTCAGGATTTCGTCGACCCTTCCCAGCCGATAGCTGCCGACCACCTCCTGACGAACCACGTTCCAGAGGAACAAGTGCTGATAGTGGTCGTCGAAGCGGTCGAGGTCGGAGGCTTGTCCGGTTCCCTCGCCCACCGCCCGAAAGGTTCGTTCGCGCAGCTGGCCAATTTCGGCAAGCAGCGACGGTATGCTGTCCGCACCCGCGAGAAACACCTGGTACTTGCCCTGCTCCGCCAGCAGCGCCGACGCTGGCAAGAACCCAACCTCAGCCTTCAATGCGCGCGATGGCTGAGGCTCCGCCATGGGTTTCTGCGCCGCCTCAGGTCGCTGCGGTGAAAAGCGCGGCCGGATCGGACTTTCCCGCCACTTCAGCATGTACGTCTTGAAGCGAAGATACCTCGTCAGCGTTGCGTCGTCCGGATAGCGCGACACCTTGTGCGGCTCGATGGGGCGCCCGATGCGCACGGCCACCCGAGAATGGGTGCGCCTTACCAGTTCCGACGGCAGCAGGGCCGTGCGCAGCTTGGGATGAATAAGCCCCGACAGTTGAAACATCATGCTGTTGTGCCCGTCGAAAAACATGGTGAGGACGGTTGCGCCAGTTCTCCGCGCAAGTCTCGCAACCGTCGTGTGCCAATCCGGATCGGCGATGCAGCCTTTGCGTAGTTGCAGATGTGACACCGCTCCCGCGGGAAAGATCCCAAGTGCTCCACCCTGCCCAAGCCATTTGATGGCCAGGCGCAGGTACGAAACGTTGTGCGCACGAGACTGCGGTCCGCCGAAGGCATCGACTGGCAATAGCCAAGGAGTCAATTCCGGAATGCCGTGCAGAAGCCGGTTCGCCATCAGTCGAAAATCGGGCCGAACCTGAGTCAGAATATCCCCAAGGATGAGCCCGTCGATCCCTCCGAAGGGATGATTGGCGACGATGACCAAAGGGCCAATCACTGGGATCTTCGCCATATCCTCGGGCAACAGGTCGTACGCCACGCCCAGCCCACGCAGAGCCGTGGCGAAGTAACTGCGGTCTCCAGCGGTCGGGGACATGCCCGAGTACAGCAGATTGAGAGCGGCCAGAGAGAGCAGCCTCTCGACCGGCTGTTCGATAATGCGGAAGAAGGACCGTCCCACGGGGCTGGTAATGGACGCTCCCAGTTCGACCAATCGACGGGGCCTGCCTGCAACAACTCCATCGTCCGCGGACTGATTCGAGGCGGCCATGGGGACAACGTCGCCAGTGGCTAGCACACCCACAGGGGCATGCCTTCCTCGGCCATGGCAAACCATTGATCGAGACGCAGAGAGCGGAGCATCTCATCCAATTCGAAATCCGCTGGGTCGAGCGTGAGCTCGTCCTCGAGTAGTGAATCGGCTGCCTTGAGCTGCAGACCGTCTTCTCGTTGCTCGGGCTTGCTCGCTGCCATGTGAACCTCCTGGCGAAATCTACGATAGCAAACCGCGTGTTTCAGACGGGTGACATCTAGGCAACCCTTTCGGGACTGACCTACGCAAGACACGACGAGGCAGATCGACAAGTCGACCTGCCTCGCTTACAGTGGTGGCCAACGGGTGTCGGCGAATCGTTGCTACTTCACCGGGAAGTAGCCGACCTTGGTGACGATCTCCTGACCCTCGGGCGAGAGCACCCAGTCGATGAAAGCCTTGATGTCGCCGGCCGCCTTGTTGCGCAGGTAGAAGAAGAGCGGCCGAGAGAGCGGGTAACTTCCGCTCTGCACGTTCGCCAGATTCGGCTCGACCGCGGGACTGTCCGCGTCCTTCTTGATGTTTAGCACGCGGATCCCTTTGGCGTACGCGGCTCCGCCGTAACCAATGCCGTTCTTCTCCTTCGAGACCGCATTCACCACCGCGGCGGTGCCGGGCATGCTCTGCGCGCGCTGCGCGTAGTCGGCATTTTTGAGCACGTGCTCCTTGAAGAACACGTAGGTTCCCGAGCTGTTCTCGCGCGAGTAGAGAATGATCTTCGCGTCCTTGCCGCCCACTTCCTTCCAGTTGGTGACCTTGCCNNTGGCGGCATTCACGTACACCGACAAGCCATCGCGTGCCACGGGAATCTCCTCGCCCGGCGTCTTGTAGCGTTCGCGCAGGTTGTTCTTTTCGGCATCGCTCATGGAGCGGGAAGCCTGGCAGATGTCGGTTGTGCCGTTGATAAGCGCGCTGATGCCCGTACCCGAGCCACCGCCGGTGACTTGAATATTCGAGCCTGGCACCTTGGCCATGTATTGCTCGGCCCACCGCTGGCCCAGCAGGACCATGGTGTCCGAACCCTTGATGGTGATGCCTCCAGCACTGGCCGTCATGGGGATGGCCAGTGCGGCAGAAAGAAGAAGAAATCCTGTGAGCGTCTTCATGTGCATTTCCTTTCCAAAACAATAGGTCAGTTGGTCGCGTGCGGCGCCGCAAAGCTTGGCCGGGCGCGGAGCTTCGCGGGAAGGTCTGGCAGGCCTACCAGTGTGTCTCCACGTTAGAAGATGTAGAAGCCAGAGAACTGAACGCGGTGGTTGCTTGCCTTGGTGTCGTCGAGGTAGGTCTGGTGAAACCAGGCGTACTCGAGGCCGAAGCGGATGGACTGGGTGGCGTCGACGAAGAGATTGCCGTCGGCGAAGTCCGACTTGTCGAAGATCTTGCNNCGTTCTTGTCGACGACGATGTTCTTGATATCGTTCGAGCTCAGGTGCGAGTAATTGCCGGAAACCCACATCCGAAAGGGCGTTGTCGGGAGGTAGTACTGGAGGCCGACCATGACGGACTGCCAGCGAATTGCATGCATCTGGCCGAGGTTGTCGAAGATGACCAGACCGTTGTCAATGTCCATCGCGAAGGTCGACGCCTTGCCCGTTGAATCCGCGGGAAGAGGCGTCAAGCTGACCCCGCCGGTCAATCCAGTGAAGAGGTCGGCGATGGCCTGTCCGCGCACNNGTTGATGGTCTGGGTTTGCGTGGGAGCGTTGGCGAACTCGGGCAGACGGAAGCGGCGAGCGACACCCGACACACCGACGGAGAGCGGATCGACCGAAGTCCCCGCGCCACCTGCCGTGCGCATGCCTTTCCAGTCGTTG
>PMLH01000320.1 GCA_003159055.1 Myxococcales bacterium | reverse complement strand
ATCGACAACATCGGCGGCACGCTCCTGCCAGAGGTCATCGACACCCTTGGCGCGAGCGGCAAGGTCAGCTTGGTCGGCCGCTTGGCGGGACCGGTTCCGAACTTCAACACCGCGACCTTGTTCTTCCGACGCCTTCGATTGGGCGGCGTCGCGGTCGGGGCGAACACGCCCGTCGAAAGCCAGGCGGCCTGGCAGGACGTGTTGGCCCTGCTTGCGCGCACCGGCGCGCGACCGTTGGTAGACAGTGTGCTGCCGTTCGACAGACTCCCGGACGCCTTCGCGCGTCTGTCCTCGGGCCCGATGGGCAAGGTCCTGTTGTCGGCGCCGACTCGGACAACGTGATCAGGCGGCGGGGCCTACGCTCTGGGAGTCTTCGGCGTTCTTCCGCGGAGGTTCTCCAAGGCATAGTCTTCTTTAAGGAACGCGTCCGCGATCTCGTTCACCGCCGCTTCGCTGGTCATTGCAACGTCCATCTGACGCATGAACTGGAGCAGACGCCCAGTCTGCTCAATGAGGCGCGCGGTCTCTTCGCGTGGCATTTTGTGAATACGGCCTTGGGCGGAATCCCCGGTTACCTCGACGGAAAATCCCCAGACTTTCAGGATGACAGCAATCGCGCGGGCGCGCCGGCTGCGCCGGGCCAGATCCGCGGCGCCACCTCTAAACAGCAAGTGGATGTAGTTCTTGTTGGTGGTATCGCCACAGTATGCGTCGACGATGCTGAAGTGATAGCCGACGCGAGCGGTGTAGTTCACGTAGCGATCCGAGACCAGGGCGTAGCTCGGGTCGCGGAAGGTACGCTCTTGTTCCGGGCTGGTCAGGGCATGGTTCACCACGACTGAAGCAAATCCGCCCAGATCGATTGGGCGCGCTCCCCAACGCGGAATCTTCGGATGCAGCATTCCGCGCAGCAGGGCCCCGAGCGGTGCCGACGTGATCTGCGCGACCTTGATTCGGTTCCCCGTGACGGTATCCGAAATGCCGCCGCCGAGGTCGATGATGTAGAGGTCGACAGGCAGAAAGACGTCGAGGAAATAAGCGGCCGAGCGAAAGTCGTCGAGTGATTCGCCCAGGCGAAACATCTCTTGGTAGGACCGTTCGTGTACGTAGCGGGTCAGGTCGTGCAGGGTGGTACAGTGTTCGGGGGAAAACTCGGCAGCGTCGGGATCGGTCAAATTCAGCGGCACGACACATTCGGCAACCCGGCGGAGCAGCCAGCGGGTTCGGATATCGCCAGGGCGACGCACGGGCGGCTCACCGATTCGAATGCCGCCCTGTGAAACGTCGACGTCGCCGGCGTAGACGTAGCCGCCGAAGGCATCGACCGTGACTTGTTGGCCAGACTGAATGGCTCCGCTGCCCTCGCGGGTCCCCAGCAAGGTCGGAATCCGAAACTCGCGCGCCAGCGACGCCATGTGGCCAGTGGTGCTGCCCGTGTCGGCCACGATCGCCGCGGCCCGGTCCATCACGCGCACAAACTTCGGCGACGGGCGCTTGACCACCAAGATGCTGCGATCTGGAAAGGCGTCGAAGTCGCCATCTTCGTCGAGATGAACCGCGATGCCGGTCGCCACGCCCGGGCACACAATCTCCCCGCTGCTCACCAGCAGCCTGGCCCCCGAAACCGGAGGCCGTGACTCCGAAATGCCGGACGCCAGCGCAAGCGGGCGCGATTGCAGTACGAACAGATTTCGCTTGTCGTCCATCGCCCATTCGATGTCCTGCGGCTCGCCGAAATGCGCTTCCAACCGGCGCGACCAACGCGCAAGCTGCGCAGCTTCTTCGTCGGTGAGGAGCATTCGTTGGCCGGCCAAGGCCATGTCCAGGGTTTCGGTCACTTCGTCCGGGTAACCGGCACGCCTCGCCGACTCCGACGTCGCGCCCGCCCGCACCACCGTCGTTTTGCCTTCCCTGCCTTCTTCCGGCGTGACCTCGATGGT
Organism: Myxococcales bacterium; assembly: GCA_003159055.1. Next base: position 3,117 of record PMLH01000320.1, on the reverse strand, counting down.
TTCCGGAATGGCCGAGCCATCCGCGATCTGCGCGCCAAGGCCTGGCGTGACCTGGATGAGGGCCTGTCCGCGGTCGGCGCGGGTTGGATCGCGCGAGAAGACCATGCCGGCCGCAATGGCCGGTACCATGGTCACGAAACCAACCGGCATCGCACCCTGCACGGCTGGTAGGCCCTGTAGCCGCCGGTACTGAACGGCAGCGGGGGAATGTAGGCTTGCAGTGACTCTGCGCCAAGCCTCGACCAGTCCGCGACGTTCGACGTCCAAGACGGTTTCGTACTGTCCCGCAAACGACTGCATCTCGTCTTCGCCGAGCGCGCTCGACCGCACAGCAATGGGACGATTGGCCTTCTGTCGCATGCCCAATCGGTCGTACCCGTCGACGATCGCTTGCGCGATAGCGGAAGGAACAATGGCCTCTTGAATGCTTGCCACGAACGCACCACTCTCGCGATCGGCCTCATGCCTGGTCGACGGGTTGGCGCGGCTTGGGTCGGCAAAACGGCCAAGCTGGTTCGACTGCAACAGCTCGTGAAAGCCACGCACCGTGACCGCGAATCCGTCGGGCGTCGGCAGCCCGACACGGTTTCGGATCTCGCCCAGGTTCGCCATCTTTGCGCCAACCCGGTCTACGTCTCGGTAGCCGATATCGGAAAGGTCGATCACCAGCGCCGCTTCGTCGTCTTGGGCAGGTCGGACCAGCGCAGACAACCGCGCCTTGACTGATTCGAAGGGCGGCCAGAGCGCCTCGTGCCGACTCTCGCTGATGGCGTTCAGGCTTTCGATCATCGTGAAGATGTCGTCGAGCATGAGCCTGGTCGCCTCGGCGACATCGGCGGGTGAACAAGCGGCACGTCCCGCCAACTTGGCGTCGAATTCGGCCAAGTTGCGCAAGAAACTGTCGTTGGCGCCGAGCAAGCGGCGGAAGGCTTCGTGGTGGCGACGGAAACGAGCAAGCTGCACCTCGCGCGCCAGTTTGGACTGCGGCGCGCGCAACCCGATGATTTCCAGAAACAACAGCGTCTGCCGGCCCAGCCAACGGCAGCCACGTGTGAAGCCGTCGACCCACCGCCGCCAGCCTCGGGTCGGGACTGGACTTCCGGGCAGGAAATCCCCCATCTCAGCCGCCGCCCTCGTGCCGCCGTAGCGCCATTCTGATCTCCGTCAGAACTCTGCGGGCACTCTTTCGCCAAACACCGTGGATCGCAAACGGCGGTTCCACCGCTTCGCCGTGCATCATGATTTCGATCCAGCGCGTTGGCAACAAGAGCCCGTGCAGCACCCCCGCTGCGCCGAGCAAGACCAGCACGGGGCCCGTGACAGTCAACGTTCCACGGAACAGCAGCGCCAACAGCACGATCGCCAAACCCATTCCGACCTCACCCCAGCGCCGCTCCACCTTGCGTTCCATCTTCTCCATCCGGTCGTACGCAACACCGTCGACCAACGTCTTCGTCGCATCTTCTCCCGGCCGAGCCGGCCCTTGCGCCAGCGTTCCACGCACCCGAACCAGCCTCCGCTCCGTCGCAAAGAAACTGACCGTCGCCTGTTCCGGCTCCTGCAGCAAGGACTCGGTCACCTTGAAATGCGAATGAACCACGTGGTGCTCTGCTACGATCTGCTCGTCATCCTCCACCGCCGCACGGGCCTCGCTGCGCGCCAGCTCCACCGAAAGCTCGATCAGCCGTCGTCGAAACGCGCGCTCCGTCACATCCCCCCGCGTCCGCCGATCCCCAAGCCCGCGGATCTCTTCCCGCAACGCCTCCGGGGGTGCCGCGACACCCCCATCTGACTGCCTGTCTTTCAAGGGTCAGCTCCCCAACACCGTCTATTCAGACTCTCTGTGGTGACAAATCCTGGCCATCAATCGTCGTATGGGTACTCGCCAGGCGAAGTCGCCTTTGCATGCAGGCTGGGAATCACCGAGATGACCAAGCTCAACACCAACACGAACGCGACGATCGAGGCAAACCACGGATCCCATTCCTTCACCGTCGAGTTGTAGAGCAGAAAAATCAGAAACAGATACAGGAGAACGTTGCCCAGGATTTGTCCGAATCTTCCCATGCTGGCCTCCTAGACATTCCCCTTCAGCCAGATCCAATAGATGGCCGCGGCAATACCGAACGAAATTGTCAATAAAAGCAGCCAATAGCCCCACATCGAATTGAGCATTCTCTTCACGATGTGATTGTCGTTGCCGGTTGCAACGGCCGTTTCTTCGTCGACTGCGGTCATGAGATCACCAAAGGCTTGACCCAATCTGGAACCCAGGCGCCGCGCTTGTGCCGGCGCGCGAACCAGACCAGGGAGAGGATGAACAGACACAAGAACGTCATCTCGCCCAAGGTGAGCATCACCGCGAAGAACGAGAGCCATTCCACCTTCTGTCCCGTGAGCACGTACGCCAGCCGCATCACCGCACCAAAGGTGGCGAGAATCAGCGAATAGCTGAGGATGTAGCGGATGGCAGGCCCGCGCACGTACGAGGTCGCGATGCTGCCGAATTGCGCACCGAACAGCGCACCGCTGATCATGAACAGCACCGCCATCATGTCCACGTGGCCTTCGATGGAGTGGCGAAGAGCGCCGTAGCCGCCCGAAAAAACGATTTCCACCAAATCCGTGCCGACCGCGATGTGCGTGGAGGCGCCGACCAGGTACACCAGCGCCGGCACGCGGATGAACCCGCCGCCGACTCCGAGAAATCCGGCGAGGAAGCCGGTCACCACGCCCACCAGCACGATAACCCACATGGAAACGACCACGCGCGCGGTTCGGCAGCGCACGATGGGGCGCAGCGGAATCGACTGGAACAACCTCGGCAGCGAGCTGGTCTGGAACTCGCGGCCTGGGTCGCGACCGCTCTTCTTGAGGTCTTCCATTTGCCTGTGCGAGCGCCGGGTTTCGAACTGGGTGTAGAGGAAGAGCGAAAACATCACCACCACCGACGTAGCCAGAAGGACGATGCCCGCCAGCCCGAGCTGCTTGAAATACACGAGCACCCGCACCCCCAGCTCGACCCCGAGCATGGTGCCCGCAATCATGGTGAGCGCCAGCGTCCAGTCGATGTTGCCGAGCTGCCGGTGTCGCAAGGACGACACCAGGCCCTTCCCG
>PMLH01000115.1 GCA_003159055.1 Myxococcales bacterium | reverse complement strand
CTCGCGCAGCAGCTGCTCGCGCGAATAGACTCTGCGCGCGCTCACACAGAAGAAGCGCAGCAGCTCGAATTCGAGGTGGGTCAGGCGTACCGGCACTCCCGTCCGAGTGACGGTACGGGTGTCCAGATCCACGACGATTTCGCCAAAGCGCAGAACCGGTCCCGATTCCGCCATCGGGTCTTCCCGGGCATCGCCGGTTCGCGCCTCGTTCGCGGACTCGCTGGCCCGCATGGCCTTGCGGGCTCGCCGAAGCACCGCCGCGACCCGTGCTAGGAGCTCGGCCAGCGCGAATGGCTTGGTGACGTAGTCGTCAGCCCCCAGCCGAAGCGCCGCCACTTTATCGTACTCGTCCTGGCGAGCAGAGAGCACGATCACGGGGGCGTGATCGTCCGCCTCTCGCAGCTGTTCGAGCACCCACAAGCCATCCCGCTTGGGCAACGAGATGTCGAGCAGGACGATGTCTGGGGCGTCGCTCGCAATCCGACTGCGCGCCGTCTCTCCGTCTCCGACCACGAAGGTGCGGTAGCCTTGCAGTTTCAGATTCAGGGCCAGCCCTTCGGCAATAGCGGCGTCGTCCTCGACGATAGCCACCAACGCTCCTGATGCCTCTTCACTCATGCGGCCTCCATGCGGCGAGGAAGAACGATGCGGAAGCGCGCCCCATGCGTACCATCGGACTTGACGTCGATCTTGCCTCGATGGGCCTCGACGATCGCTCGTACCAACGCCAAGCCAAGACCCGATCCCGGGCTGCCACGGTCTTCGGCCGCCGAGCCTCGCTGGAATTTCTCGAAAATTGCGTCCTGCTCGAGACGCGGAATGCCGACTCCGTTGTCGACCACCGCGATGGTGACGTGCTTCTCATCCCCGGTCGCAGCGACACCGATCTTCTTGTCCTGTGCTGGCGTGTACTTCCAGGCGTTGCCGAGCAGATTGCTGACCGCCTGGGCCAGGGCAGCACGGTCGCCGAAGACCGCCAAGTGGGGCTCCGTCTGGACCTGCAGGTCGACCTTGCTGCCGACCCTGACCGCGTCGAAAGCCGCCAGCGCGTCGGACAGGATGTCCGATACCTTCACGACGTGGTGATCAAATGCTGCGTGACGATGTTCGATCTTCGAAAGCTCGATCAGCCGGCCCACCAGTCCGTCGAGGCGCCCGAGCTCTTGGTTGATGATGGTCAGGCATCGGCGTCTTTCTTCTGGGTCGCTGACTCGCTCTTCGCGAAGGGTGTCGATGAACATGCGAATCGAGGTGAGCGGTGTGCGCAGCTCGTGCGAGACCAGCGCCAGGAATTCGTTTTGCAAAGCCGCCAAAGTGGCCCCCCGCGTGACGAAGATGCTGCCGATGGTGTAGCCGGTCAGCGCCATTGCGCAGAACGACAGCACCAGAATGCCGCCAATCACGGCAACGGATTTCGACCCACCGATGGCCAGCAGAATGATGCCGATGACCGTCATGAGCACGGTTGGAATCATCGCCGTCACCATGAAGATGAGGCGAGCGCGGTTGAGGAACCTCGTTGCGGGAGTTCGAAGACGCAAGAGGCGTCTATTGTGGCAGACATTCGCGCCAAATGTCGCATCCTCGAAGAGGAAAATGCTTCTGGCTTGCGCTATCCACAAGCCGCACCAAGTCGATGTCGCCTTGGCCTTGGTTGCGTTAGGAGAGCACGGTGATCTTCTCGACGGCTACCCCAAGGATTGCAGCGAGATCCTCGCGCTCTAGCGTCTCGTGCTCGAGCAGCGCCGCAACCAAGCGGTCGAGCAACCCTCGCTGCTTGGCCAGCATCGCATTCGCCTCTTCCAGCGCGCGACCGAGGAGCCTCCGAGCTTCCTCTTCGATCACGCCAATCGTCGAGGGGCTCGTTCCACTATCACTTCCCATGCGCTGGCCGAGGAACGGGTGCTCGGCCTCGTGGTCGTAGTACGCGGGGCCCAAACGCTCGCTCATTCCATAGTGGGCCACCATGTGCGAAGCCAGCCGGGTGGCTTCCTTGAGGTCGTTCTCGGCACCCGTCGAGATGCTGCCCAAGATCAGACGTTCGGACGCGTAGCCACCCATCAGGACACGTAGACGGGACTCGAGCTCTGCTTGCGCCATCAGGTGGCGATCGGCACCCGGGCTCTGTTGTGTCGCCCCAAGCGCCATCCCACGCGGGATGATGGTTACGCGATGAAGTGGCTCGGCCTCGGGCGAGAAGCGCGCGACGACCGCATGGCCGGCCTCGTGAACCGCGACACGACGCTTTTCCTTCGCATCCAGCTTCGACTCGCGCGGGTCGCCGAGCACGATCTTGTCGAAGGCCTCCGCGAAGTCGTCGGCCGCCAGGTTGTCTCCTCCCTTGCGCGTGGCCGACAGCGCGGCCTCGTTGACGAGGTTGGCGAGATCCGCGCCCGAGAAACCGGGCGTGTTCTCGGCGATGATCTGCAGGTCGACATCGGCCGCGAGCGGTTTCCCTTTGGCGTGCACGCCGAGGATCGCCCTGCGCGCCGCCAACTCGGGTCGGTCGACCAGGATTCGGCGGTCGAAGCGGCCCGGTCGCAGCAGCGCCGGATCCAGGACATCGGGGCGGTTGGTGGCGGCGATAACCACGACCAGATCCGTGCGGTCGAACCCGTCCATCTCCGAGAGCAACTGGTTCAGCGTCTGTTCGCGCTCGTCGTTGCCTCCGCCAAGCCCGGTCCCGCGCGAGCGCCCCACGGCATCGATTTCGTCGATGAACACGATGGTGGGCGCGCTCTTCTTGGCCTCCTTGAACAGATCGCGGACGCGCGCCGCCCCTAAACCCACGAACATCTCGATGAATTCCGAGGCGCTGATGGAGAAGAAGGGGACCCCAGATTCCCCGGCCACGGCACGGGCCAAGAGGGTCTTTCCGGTGCCTGGTGGCCCGGCCAGGAGCACCCCCCGTGGAACCTTTCCGCCGAGACGCTGGAAACGCTCGGGCTCTTTGAGAAACTGCACGATCTCTTGCAGGTCCGACTTGGCTGCCTTCAGCCCCGCGATATCGTCGAACGTCACGTTGACCGACGTCGCCTTGTCGAATTTGCGGCTCTGATTTCTGCCGATGCCACCGAAAAGTCCGCCCGAGCCCAGCATCCCCTTGGTCCGCTTCGACATCCAGAACCATACCCCGATGATGAGGGCCCAGGGCAGCAGCGTCATCAGCATTTGAAAGGCGAAGGGCTGCTTCTGGCTCTTGACGGTGATGCGCACCCCTTTTTGGCGAAGCAGAGGCAAGAGCTGAGCATCGTTGGCAGCGATGTTCGCGTGAAGTTCCTTGATCGCGTGGCCATCCAGCTTTTCTGGATTGCTCAAGCTGGCATCAAGAACCTCGCCATCGAACACGACCGACTCGACCTTGCCCTGTTCGATCCATTGGTAAAGCTGCGAGTAGGGGACGGAAGGCTGCCCGGCGCCTTCGCTGGTGGTTTTCCATAACCACATCGCCAACAACATGAGCGGAAGCATCAGCAACATCCGGCGCGAGGTCGACTGCTCGGGCGGTGCTCCTCCCGGTGGTCTCGTTTCTCGGTTTTTCGGTTCCGCCTCGGCCATTTTTCCTCGCTCTTTCTTCGATGGTCACGCACCCGGCAGCGCGCGACTATCGCGGGAGGTTCTAGCGCCTCGGGAAGGCGAACGCCGGTCAAACTGAGTCAAGTCAGGTTGCCCGGGCGGTCGACGGCTGTGGCGTGCCTGTGGTCGTAGCGGTGATTTGATACAGATTGAGGGCGCGGGCGCGGAATTGGGCGGCGCTGGTCATGAGATAGAACTTCCACATGCGGTAGAAGTGGGCGCCGTAGCGCGCGCACAGATTCGGCCACGCCCGATCGAAATTCGTCCACCACGCCATCAAGGTACGGTCGTAGTCTGGTCCGATGTTGTGGACGTCTTCCACAACCAATATTTCGTCCATGGCCGTTGCCAGTTGTCCCAAGGTGGGGATGACGGCGTTGGGGAAGATGTACTTGTGGTACCAAGGATCGATCTGGGTGCGTGGTTCATCACCACCGATGGTGTGGACAAAGACGATTCCCCCAGGCACCAAACAGCGCGCTGCCAGTTCCATGTAGGCGCGATAGTTCTTGGGACCGACGTGTTCCATAAGTCCGATCGAAACCACGGCGTCGTAGCTGCCCGTCGCTTTTCGGTAGTCGTCCAGTCGGATGTCGACCGGCAACTTCGCATGGTGCTCTTTGGCCCACGCCCACTGCTCGCGCGACACAGTGTAGCCGACGACGCTTGCCCCATAGTTTTCGGCGGCAAATGCTGCAAACCCGCCCCAACCGCAGCCAAGGTCCAGAATGCGCATGCCTGGACGGGCACCGATCTTGCGACAGACCAGATCGAGCTTGGCCTGCTGGGCGGCGTCCAGGTTGTCGGCCTTCTTCCAGTACGCGCAGGTGTAAACCATGCGCTGGCCGAGCATGGCTCGGTACAGATCGTTGCCCACGTCGTAGTGGCGCTCGCCCACCTCGAAGGCTCGGGCAGCCTGTAGGTTGATGATGCGCGCCTTGACGGCGTTCGCCAGCAAGACCCAGCTCTCGCGCAGCACCAGTTCCAGCTTTGCCCGCGTGATTCGTTCGAACATCTGATCGATGGCCGGGCAGTCCCACCAGCCCTCGACGTAGGACTCGCCCACGCCAAGCGTGCCATCGCGCAGGGCGCGCACATAGACCCGCTCGTCGTGAACTTGGATGTCCCACGGGGCATCGCCTCCGATGGTGATGCCAGCGCGCTGGAGAAGCTCGCGCATGGTTTCGGCGGCGCGACGATCGTCGAAGACGGACAGCAACCTCTGCGCGACTTGAATCAAGTTACACCTTCCGATGCTCGATCCCGACCGAGCCAGACGTCGGCCCGGTCCAAGGCGAAGTCGATGAGATGGGGCGCAGGCAGGCGCGCACCCGAGAACATCCAGGCGAAGCCCTTGCTGACCGCGTGTCTGGATGTGCGCGCGAGGAGACTGCTAGAAGGCGGCGTCGGCTGCGCAGGTGAGGATCGGGAAAACCGTCGGCGCAGGGATCTGGCGGTTTCGCGCAAGCGGTACACGCGCTGGTAGTCTGCCAGAACCGGATGGGCGGCAAGACGGGCGGGATAGCTCGCCGGTTCACCGGCGATAATCGCGTCGGCAAGCAAACGACCGGAGATCACGGCGGGCAAGATCCCTTCAGCGGTGATCGGCTGCGCCAGCCCCAGACTGTCGCCGATCAGGTAGACACCTCCCTTGCCATCGGCATCGACGCGTGCCGCCTTGCGCAGGTGCTCGGGATGGTAGAGGTAGTAGGAGTAGCCCTTCATCGCGTCCAGATCGACGTCTGTGCCCGAAGGCAGGTGGCCTGCCGCGCGGAAATTGGCCCGTGCGACTTGCCACGCCGCTCGGACCTCTTTGGGATCCACGGTTCCGGTGCCGACGTTGAGCCAGTCGGTCTTGGGCACGTTCCAGGAATAGCCGGACAGATCGTCGTGCAAGAGCAGCTCGGGCTCGCCATCCCGGCCGACGCGCGTGCGCGCAACGGCCACCGGGTCGGCGCGGAACTCGTGTTCCTGCACGCCGACCGGCCCCATCGGTCGCGGTGGATCGCACAGGCGCGCGACGGGGCAATGCGTCCCGCCCGCGCCAACCAGGTGCCGGGCGTGCAGATCGCCGACCGCCCACAATCCGTCTCCATCGCGCGCGATGTCGCCGACTGAAACACCGAGGTGGAGCTGCGCCCCACTTGTGCGCAAGAGAAAATCGTCGAATTCAAATCGACGCACGAACCACCCGTGGCACGGAATGGCATGACCCTCGCCACCGTAGCGGATGTGGCAGGTTTGCCACTCCCAGCGTCCACCGGGATAGTCGGACGGCAATATCTCGAGAACGTCCCAGAGGGACGGCGAAAGCCAGCCCGAGCACAACTTGACCCTTGGAAACTGGGCGCGATCCACCACGGCGACCTGCAAACCAGCCCGAGCCAAGAAGCGCGCACAAGTGCTTCCAGCCGGTCCGCCGCCGATGACAAGCACATCGTGGACTAACATGGTCCGAAATCTAGCGCACGTTGCGCGGATTCCCAGCTACTCCGCACGGCGAGCGGTCGATTGGTCACCCTGGGCGGCAAGCAGCCCGAATTACCAGAGCCCTCACGCCGGGTGGCCCGCAATGATCGGACTGACTGGCTTTGCCGGCCTAATCTGGGCCACCAGGGGGCCAGCAAGCACCTTTGGCGGTGGTTCGCGGAGATCCCAAATCAGCCCCATCGCCTGCCAAATGCGGAGAACCCAATAGGTCGTGTCGACCTCCCACCAGAAGAAGCCTTGCCGGCCCGCACTTGGGTAGTGGTGATGGTTGTTGTGCCACCCCTCGCCCGAGGTGATGATTGCCAGCAGCCAATGATTTCGCGAATTGTCCTTGGTTGCATACCGCTGGGCTCCGAACAGATGGGTCAAGGAATTGATGGCGAACGAACCGTGCCACAGCAGGACGGTGGACACCATGAATCCCCAAACCAGCGCGTGCGTTCCGCCGACGAGGAGAAAGGCCAAGCCGAGGACCGCCGGAGGCAGGAAGTCGATTCCGGGACCATCCCCCAGTGTCTTCCAGCCCCCCGATCCTCGCAGCGATGCGCGCATCTTGAGGGTGCGCTCTTGCTGTCTACCGCATGCCAGGAAGCGTCGCGAGATTCCTGCCCCGAGCCCGTGGATGGGCTATGCTGCGCCGGTCAGACGATGGCGATGCACAACTCGTTCCGATGCGAATTATGCGGCGTCGAGAGCGACGACAAGCCGATCATCATTCGCTTCGACTACACCCGTATCGACGGGACGCCCGGCGTGGAGCTCATCTATCTGTGCCGAGGGTGCGACTCGACGATACCCAAGCAGAATCCAGTCCGACGAAAGCAGCTGGTCCAGCTCTTCGTGAGCCTGTACCCCAACCGACCGTTGAAGCCGGAAGCCTAGCACTACTGATTCAAATTCTCCCGTCGCCGTCGCTGCCGCGGCCTTCGCCCGCTGCCTCACTCCTCGGTTAGACACGTCAGGGTATTCGCCCTCGTCGTTCGGACGGTGACGTCCCCTCAGTGGTAATCTAAGGTCCACGCGGCCGGCGGCCGCCGCGGCAAGCATGCTTCGAGACGGACGAATTTTCGGGCGCAAGACGGCGTCGTTTACCCTGCAATGGCACCTGACCAATGCGTGCGAGCTTTCGTGCCGGCATTGCTATGACCGGACCCTGGTCGGGTCTTTGTCGCTTGCCCAAGCGGAGCGGGTGCTGGAAAGCTTCTTGGACTTTTGTCGCGGGGCCAACGTCAGTGGCCAGGTCTGCCTGACTGGAGGGAATCCATTCCTATATCCACATTTTCGGTCGCTTTACCGTGCCATTGCGGAAACTGATTGTGCGATTTCCATTCTTGGCAATCCGGTGACGGAAGCGCAGTTGGCCGACATCGTCGAGCTGCGCAGGCCGACCTATTTTCAGGTCAGCCTCGAAGGTCGACGCGACTACAACGACCAGATCCGCGGCGCCGGGCATTTCCAACGCGTGCTCGATTTCCTTCCCGTGTTGCGGAAGCTGAAGGTGAAAAGCCAGGTCATGCTCACCCTTCACAAGGGCAACATGGCGGAAATTCTGCCACTGGCGTGCGAGTTGCGAGGCCAGGTGGACCGATTCACGTTCAATCGCTTATCACAGGTCGGCGCAGGCGCGGATCTGGAACTGCCCGACAGGGAAGAGTATGTCGAGTTGCTCAAGCGCTACGTCGCGGCCTCGCGAACCAATCCCCATCTGCACTTCAAAGACGGTCTCTTCAATATCCTACGGTATCACTTTCACCGTCCTCTCACGCGCGGGTGCACCGGCTTCGGCTGCGGGGCGGCCTTCAATTTTGTTGCCGTGCTGCCCGACGGCCAAGTTCACGCCTGTCGCAAGTTCCCATCGGCGATTGGCAACCTGTTGGAATCCAGTCTTTCTCAGATTTATGCTTCAAGCGCGGCCAAACGCTATCGCACGGGCAGTCGTGCTTGTCGCTTCTGTCGCGTCCGCAATCGGTGTGGCGGCTGCCTTGCGGTCGCGCACGGTGCTGGGCTGCCGGAGCTTTCGGCCCGCGATCCCCACTGTTTCATGCGGGAACGCAAGCGGCTGCTGATTCCGTTCTAGTGCCTCGACCGCCGCAGACACCGCCGC
>PMLH01000396.1 GCA_003159055.1 Myxococcales bacterium | reverse complement strand
ACCCAAAAGACGGCCGCGAGATACCCGACGGCATTACCGATGCTGGAGATGAAAAGCAGGGTTCCCGGAGCATTGCGGACGTCTTTGTGCTCGCGGACGAGCGCGGGAACCGTGCTGCCGAAGACCGCGAAGGGTGCGATGCCCAGCAAGGTGAGGCAGAGGAGTTTGCCCGGAGTCGGCGACCACCCCAGGTCGGAAGACACCGCATTCACATAGCCCCAGAATCGAATGATGGGATACACCAGCAGAAACGAGAAGGCGACGATGGCGCTCCCACGAAGGAGCAGACCGTGAAACGTGGTGCCTCGACGTTCGACCCAGAACGTGCCAAGTGAGATCCCCACGAGTGCGAGGGTGACGGAAATGGCGAAGTTTTCGTGGTAGGGGCCGAAGAAGACCTCGACAAATTTCAGAAAGAGCATTTGAAAAATACCGCTCGCCACGCTGATCACGAAGAGCGCCAGCGTTCGCCGGTCAAGCGAGATGGGCGTCGACGACGGTTCGGGGGCGGATGGCGGCGGCGCAATGCGAACCAGCACGACTGCGCTGACCAGATTCACGCCCGCCATCACGAACAGCGTCGCCCGGATACCGAGGTGGCGCAGAAGTATGAATTCAAGAACGGCAACGCAGAACGCGGCACCCAGGTTGTAGAAGCCGTAGACCCGGTCGAACCACGCCTCCGTGAGCGTGCTTTTCGCGCGCCCGCGCACATAGGCGGCAAAGAGCGGAACGCTGGTTCCAACCAAGGTGGCAGGAACCATCAGAATGGCGAATACGGTGAGCACGAGCAGGGCGGGTCGCCCGGCGACGTGGGGGTGGATCCATGCGAGCAAGTCGTTGCCGCGAAACAAGAAACCGAGGGCAAGTGCTGCCGCATAGGCGCCAATGGATAGCTCGATGGCCCATAGCCAACGCACGAGCCGGCGAGCCGCGACCGATCCACAGGCAATACCGAACAGAAAGGTGGCCAAGATCGCCGCGGAGACAAAGTACATGTCACCGAGATAGGTGGTAAGTAGCCTGGCGTAGAGGATCTCGTAGGCGAGGCCACACATACCGGAAGCGAACGACAAGAGCAGCAGGAGGTTGGGCATGTCAGAGGGCAGAGGTGGAGAACATGTTCATCGTCGGTGCCTTCGGCCGTAGGACGGTGCCTCTAGAGTACCAGAAGCGCAGGGTATCCGTCATGAACACGCCACAACACGCGTTTGGGCGGCGCCTGGTAGACTATCGACATGGCCGAATCGGCGTCCGACACGACACCAGAGCAGGACCTTCCCAACCAGGAGCGCGTGCTCCTGGTCGACGACGATGAGAGTTTTCTCGAAGTCATGGCCTTCCTCCTTGAAGAGGAAGGCTATGAGGTGGTGCGTGCGAAGAACGGGACGGAGGCCTTCGAGCGTCTGCAGGCCGGGCCGTTTCCGGTGATGGTCACCGACCTCAAGATGCCGGGCATGGACGGGCTGACGCTGCTGAAGAAAGCGCATGGCGTTGCTCCGAATTTGCTGGTCATCGTGGCCACGGCGTTTGGCGACATGGCGACGGCGGTGGCGGCGATGAAGGCAGGCGCCTTCGACTTTCTGCCGAAACCGTGCGACCGGGACCACTTCAAGCTGACGGTGCGGCGGGCGCTGGAGCATGCACGTCTGCGCCGCGAGGTCAGCCTTCTGCGCGGCAGCGGCAGCAGCGAAGGAAAGAACCTGGTCTTTGCTTCGCAGACCATGGTTGACCTGGTGGCCATGGCCGAACGCGTGGCGGTGGCCGATGCAACCATCTTGATCCAGGGCGAAAGCGGGACCGGCAAGGAGCTCTTGGCGCGACGGATTCACCGGGCCAGCCAGCGCAAGGAGGGGCCGTTCGTCGCGGTCAACTGTGGCGCTATCCCACGAGACTTGCTTGAATCGGAACTGTTCGGCCACAGCAAGGGCGCTTTCACGGGCGCCACCAGCGAGCGCAGGGGCCGATTCTTGCAGGCGGACAAAGGGACGCTGTTCCTCGATGAAATTGCCGAGTTGCCGCTGGATCTGCAGACGCGATTGCTTCGGGTTCTGCAAGAGAAGCTGCTGGAACCGATTGGCAGCGAGCGTTCGATCCCCATCAACGTGCGTATCTTGGCCGCCACCAACCAGGCGCTCGACGTGAGGGTGAAGGACGGGCAGTTTCGACAGGACCTCTTCTACCGGCTGAATGTGGTTCCCTTGCTGATCCCGCCCTTACGCGACCGCAAGGAAGACATCTTGCCCTTGGCTCGCCACTTTCTGGCCAAGCACAGCGGTGGGCGAGAATGGCAGATACCCCAGGCAAGCGCGCAGCGCCTTTTGCAGAGGCCGTGGCCTGGGAACGTGCGCGAGCTGGAGAACCTCTGCCAGCGTGCCGCCCTGCTGGCCGAAGAGCCGGTGCTTGCGGAAGACTTCGTCGTCGTCGCGGCGTTGCCGGCAAGTGCCAATCCCCGCCTTGCCATCGACGGCATCGAGTTGCCGAGCGAGGGCGTCTCGCTCGTCGATCTCGAACGCGCCATCTTGATTCGCGCCTTGGAAATGAACGACTACAACCAAAGCTCGACCGCACGCTTTCTCCGCATCCCCCGCCACATCCTTCTCTATCGTCTGGAAAAGTACGAGATACCGGTCAAAGGGAAGTCATGACCGGTTGGAAGAGCTTGCGCTGGACCGCATCGGCAAAGGCCTGCGGCTTCCTCTGGCTGCCCGTGCTCGCCATTACGGCGGCCCACTTCGGAACGCCGGGCACCAGCGAATGGTTGCACGACGTCCTTCGCCGCCTTTACTACATTCCAATCATCGTCGGCGCGTTCCTGTTCGGCCTGCGCGGTGGTTTGCTGACGTCGCTGGTGGTGTCGGCCTTGTATTTTCCGCATGCCTTCTGGATGACGGGGCCCCACGCTCACCACCACGGCATGATTCACGCGGATCCCACCGGCACTGCCAACAAGGTTCTCGAGCTGGTTCTCTACAATGTGGTCGCACTGGTCACAGGGCTGCTGGTAGAAAAGCAGCAGCGCGCACGCCGGGACGTCGAACAGAAAATCGTCGAGATGCAGGCGCTGGAGCACCAGCTGGTTCGCGCCGGACGCCTGCAGTCGCTGGGCGAGCTCACCGCCGGCCTGGCCCACGAGATCAAGAATCCGCTCGCCTCGCTCAAGACGGCGTCGGCCATCGTTGCCGACGAGATTCCCGAGACCTCGCCACGAAGAAAGATGGTCGTGATTCTGCAGAGGGAAATTGACCGTCTGGCGGCGTTACTTGAACGTTTTCTCGCCTTCGCGCGGCCAGGGACGATGACGCTGGCCGAGGTCGCTCTGCTCGACGTGGTGGAGCAAGCCGTCTCGCTGGTCAAGCCCCAGGCCGACGTTCGCCAAGTGGCGCTACGCGTAGAGTCCGTCTCGCCTGGGCCGATGGTCGAGGGCGACAAGGACAAGGTGACGCAAATCCTATTGAACGTTCTCCTCAATGCGGTGCAATTCAGTCCAGCGGGCGCCGTTGTTGACGTGCGTTTGCAGCAGAAGGTCCTGCCCCACGGCAGTTACGCGGTCGTCGGCATCGCCGACCAGGGGCCGGGCATTCAAGACAAGGATCGCGAACGCATTTTCGATCCGTTCTTCTCGACGCGAGAGAACGGCACGGGTTTGGGACTGTCGATCGCCAGCCGTCTCATCGACGAGCACCGCGGTTACATCGACCTGGTTCCAGCGCGCAAACAAGGCGCCGAGTTCCTGCTTCACTTCCCTGCTGTCTCAAGGGGCTGAAACCTTCTGCCGTTTACGGATTCTAAAGGACAGAGAGGTAGACAATGGCACCAACAGCCCTGACCCAGTCGACATTCAAAGACGCGGTCAAAGACGGAATCGTATTGGTGGATTTTTGGGCGCCGTGGTGTGGACCGTGCCGGGCGTTCGGTCCCATTTTCGAGAAGGCGGCCGACGAAAATCCTGGCATCGCGTTCGCCAAGGTCAACACCGAGGACGAGCCCGACCTCGCTATTGAGTACGAAATCCAGGCGATACCCACTCTGATGGCGTTTCGGGATGGCGTCCTCGTGTTCGAGCAGGCGGGCGCCTTGCCCGGGCACGCCCTCCAGAAGCTGATCGATCAGATCAAGACGCTCGACATGGACCGCGTCCGCAGCGAAAGGCAGGCGCACGCCGCCGCCTCGTGACCTTACCGAGCCGCTGGCCGCAATAGTAGATTTCGGGGTAGAAGCTCGACTGGCCGGAACCGTCCGGCGGCGAGTTACCCGGCATGCAGGCCGATACATCCGATTCCAACAGCGACGTTCAAGCCCTCGTCGACAAAGCCCGTGCGGCCCAGCCAGGCTGGGCACGGCTTTCGCGCAAGGAACGCGGCCGGGTGCTTCGGAGGTTGGCGGCACGTCTGCGGGCGGATGACGAGCTGGTACGTCTGATTTCGGCCGAGACCGGCAAACCGACCCTTGAGGCATTCGGATTCGAGGTGGCTTACCTGTCCGAGATCGTCCGCTTTTTCACCGGACGTCAAGGTACTGCGTCGATTGCGAGCGACACGCGGTCGTCTCTCATCTTTCCTCACAAACGCGCACAAGTCAGTTGGCAGCCACGAGGCGTGGTGGCGATCATCGGGCCGTGGAACTTTCCACTGCTGAACAATTTCGGCGATGCGGTGGCGCCGCTCTTGGCGGGTAACAGCGTCGTTCTCAAGCCCTCGCCGAATACGCCGCAGACCTCGCTTCGCGTGCAGGCGCTCTGGCGTGAGCTCGGGCTTCCCGAGGATGTGTTCCAAGTGGCACTTGGCGGTCCAGAGGTCGGCGCGGCGTTGGTCGACAGCTGCGACATGGTCTTCTTCACCGGCAGCGTCGCCAGCGGGCAGCAGGTCGCGGCAAGGGCGGGGGCGCGCTTGATTCCGTGCGTGGCCGAGTTGGGCGGCAAGTCGGCGATGATCGTTTTGGCGGATGCCGATCTACCTGCGGCCGCCCGGGCCGCGGTGTGGGGCGCGTTCGCCGGGGCAGGGCAGGTGTGTGTACGCGTGGAGCGCGCCCTGGTCGAGCGCACGGTCGCCGACGAATTCGTGCGTCTGGTGGTTGCGGAAACTGGAAAGCTTCGGCTCGGCGTCGAGGGTGACTGGGACGTGGGGCGCGTTTTGTTGCCGGCCCAGATCGAACGCTACCGCAAGCAAATCGACGATGCTGTTGAGCGAGGCGCTCGCGTCCTTGCCGGCGGCGGTGTGCGCGACGATTTGCCTGGCATCTTTTTCTCGCCGACCGTGCTCGATCACGTTGCGCCCGAGTCTGCCGTCGCGCGCGAGGAAACCTTCGGGCCGATCTTGCCGATCGTGCGCATTGCCGATGCCGACGAGGCAGTCCGTCTGACCAATGCCTCGAATCTCGGGCTTTCGGGCAGCGTGTGGTCGCGCGACCAGAGCACCGCCATGGCGGTGGCGCGGAGGCTGGTCACGGGCAGCGTGTGCATCAACGACGTCTTGATTAACTACTTCTTCGTCGGCGCTCCGCTCGGCGCCGCGAAGGGTGCCGGGCTTGGCTTTCGTCATGGCCCCGAGGCGCTGCGGCAGTTTTGCTATCCGCAAACCATCGTTGAAGATCGACCAGGCATGGGGCTCTTGGCGGCGTGGATTCGCAAGCAACTCGGTTTCCCCTACCGCAAGCGGGTGCTCGGCGTCCTTCGCTGGCTGATGAAGGTCGTCTATCGATGACGGCTGCGATGACGGTTGCGCCGGCATCTGACGCGCGTTACGACTTCGTCATCATAGGGTCGGGCTTCGGCGGCAGCGTGTCCGCCTTGCGACTCGCCGAAAAAGGCTATCGCGTGTTGGTGGTTGAGGAAGGCAAGTGGTGGTCGCCCCAGGACTTCCCGCGCAGCAACTGGAACATCCGCAAGTTTCTTTGGCTGCCGCGCCTGGGCTGCACCGGAATCCAGCGCATCGACTGGCTGGGGAACGTTGTCGTGTTGGGTGGCGTCGGGGTCGGCGGCGGTTCGCTGGTGTACGCGAACACACTGCTGGTGCCTCCCGACGAGGCTTTCGCGGCTGGATGGCCAGGCGGACCGAAGTTTCGCGACGAGCTTGCGGCGCACTTCGAAACCGCGCGGCGGATGCTTGGTGCCACGCTGCCTCCCCAAACCTGGCCTGCCGAGGAGCATTTGCGCGCCTTTGGCCAGTCTCTCGGCGACGGGGCTCATTTCACGCAGCCCGAGGTCGGCATCTTGTTCGGAAGGCAGACAGGGCAGCCGGTGTCGGATCCGTACTTCGGAGGCCGCGGCCCGGCCCGCTCGACGTGCCAGTTGTGCGGCGGTTGCATGGTCGGCTGCCGTCACGATGCCAAGAACACTCTCGACAAGAACTATCTGTATCTCGCCGAGAAGCTCGGCGCTGCCATCCTCGCGGAAACGCGCGCCATCGCCGTCGAGCCTGACGGCAACGGCGGCTATGTCGTGCGCACCCGCAAATCGACCGGCTGGTCGCGGCGGCCCGAGCAGCGTTTTTTTGGCCAGCACGTAATCGTGGCCGCCGGCGCGCTCGGCACTGTGGATCTCTTGCTCGCGTGCAAGCAGGCCGGATGGTTGCCGAATCTATCGCCCACGCTTGGCCAGTACAGCCGCACGAACAGCGAAATCATTTGCGGTGCGCGCAGCCGGAGGCTTGCCGTCGACCATTCGCAAGGGATCGCCATCGCGAGCGATCTCGAGGCCGATCGCAATACCCACATTCAGATCGTGCGTTACTCGGCCGGCTCGGACGTGATGGGATTGTTCGGCACCCTGGCTGCCGAGGGGCCAGGGCGCTGGTCGCGGATCCTGCGTTGGCTCGGGCGCTGTTTGCGACATCCGTTCGATTTCCTGCGCAACCTTTGGCCGGTCGGTTGGGCCCGGCGAACGGTGGTGGTGCTGGTCATGCAATCGCTCGACAACGCTCTGACGTTGGTTCGCACGAGGCGCTCTTGGTTCGGGCGCAACCTCCGCAGTCGCCCGGGCGACGGTGTTCCGCCGATTCCGACCTATCTGCCGATAGCTAACCAGGCTGCCGAGTACGTCGCGGAGCGGATGGGGGGATTCCCGCTCAACACCGTCAACGAAGTGTTGCTGAATGTCCCCATGACCGCGCATATCCTCGGTGGGGCGCGCATGGCCGAGTCTGCCGAGCTCGGCGTCGTCGACCATGCCTGCCGTGTGTTTGGTCACCCGGGGCTGTGGATCATCGATGGTTCCGTGATACCGGTCAACCTCGGCGCCAATCCAAGCCTGACCATCACGGCGGTGGCGGAATACGCCATGTCGCTGGTGCCCGCAAAGAGGTGATTTGTGCATCCGTGGCGATGGTAGGGCATCTTACCCTCTGTAGGCGCGTTGGGCTTTGAGCTCCACCTCGCATACCGGAACGATTCTGCGATTCTATGATATGTTGCAGCAAGACGATCCCTCGACGACGTTGACGTGCTAGCTTCTTCGTCAAGAAGCTAGGCCAGCCGGAGAGTTATGAAGCAGGAAAAAGGCAGCAGAAAATCGATCAACGTCAATATGCCCCCGAAATACTGGGCGCGGAAGCCGCTCAGCTCGGTTCCGGGGAAGTTCGTAGCGGGCATCCTTGCGGCTGGGGTGGCTAGGCGTCTGGAGCCGATCTCGTCAATTCTGGCGAAGCCGATGTTTCCTCTTGGGGGGGATTTCCCGATCTGCCAGAACTGGGTCGAGCGGCTGGAGCGAGTCGGAATCCGTCAGATCGGGATGAACCTGCACGCGGTGCCGATCTCCATCACGGATCACTTCGGGGACGGGTCTGCCTTCCTGACGGATATCTCGTACGTGCATGAGGCAGCCGCGCCCAGTGGCACCTTGGGTGGTGCCATCAAGATCATGGAGCGGCTCGAGGAGAGCTTGGGTCCTGCTTTCGATACGATCATAGTTCCAAGCGGCGACGTGATCAGCGAGATGAGCGACGACGATTTCATGGCCATGCTGGCTTTTCACAAGCAGAACGGAGCCGCCGCAACGCTGCTCTTGACGCCTGTTGCCTGGCACACCTTAGGGGAGTTCGGCACTGTGGAATTGGAGGGCATCAAGGTCTCGCGCGACAGGGCGGTCGACAATGCCAGCTACGCCAGAATCGAGACCTTCAATGAAAAGGACCCGAACGCTGCTAGCAACTTGGTAAACGCCTCGTGCTACATTTTCGAGCGGTCATTTCTTGAGGCCTTGAGGCCGTTTCTTACCGAGTGCACGCCGGACAGGGACAAGGTTCCCCAGCCGTTCTACGATTTTGGCCAACACGTGTTCCCGGCGATGCTGGGCAAGCTTGCCTACCGGCCGGAGCTCGCCAAGTACGGAAACGCGCTCTTTGGCTTCGTTTCGAACGCACTCTGGTTCGACATTGGTCGCAAGAGGGACTATCTCGAGGTCAACAAATCCGCGTTGCTCGGGCACATTGGACTCCACGTGCCCTATGCGAAGATGCCTGGCGGCTATTTCCTGGGTGTCAACACGCGCATCGCAGAGAATGTCACCATTGTTCCGCCGGTCATAATTGGGAATGACTGCGAAATATCAGCGGGCGCAACCNNGGGCCCAACACGGTGATTGGAAGCGGATGGAAGGTTGGGCGAGGAAGCTCTGTCGTAGACACTGTCGCCTGGCAACACTATTCATACACAAACATTCCCAACCTGAGACAGATCGGGGAGAACCTGGCCATTGAGAAGTGCATCCTGGTCGGTGGAGTGGTCGAGGAAAGCCTGAGGGAGAAGGTCGTGGATCTAAGGGCCGACGGGCAAGTGGTGACGACCGGCATCGATGTCGTTCCCACCCTTCCGCGGGCCTAGTGCGGCCTCTCGTAAATTCGCCACTGGTTCCAAGGTCGGACCCGCTGGCCGTTGCCGCCGCAGCAATTCCGCAGTTGCCTTCTGTTCGCGGGGAACTTCGGTCTAGGAGCCTGTCGCGGTAANNGGTTACCGCGACAGGCTCCTAGTGCGCGCCGGATCGCTCTGCGGCTTCGACTTGCGCCGCGGCCCACGCCCTGCGATCTTGGATCGGCTTGAGCTCGGCCATGGTCTCGGCCTTGCTCTTCGCCAAGTCCGCGTCGGCGGCGGACAGCTCTTTCTGCGCAGCTTCGCGGTTCACGTCCTTGCCGTGTTCGCCACGATTGACCAGGACTTCGACCTTGTCA
>PMLH01000321.1:244-12258 GCA_003159055.1 Myxococcales bacterium | reverse complement strand
GGCTCTCCCTGTGGGAGGGGAGGGGCCGGAGGAGTTGAAGAAATGCAGCCGATAGCTATTAATTGGAGTGACCTAGAGATTGCCTTCGAGCGGAACTCTCCCGAGCAGGAAAGTTTCCTCGACCTCGAAAATGGAGACCTACTGTCCATTGCCGAGGGTGAGCCAGATGCCGTATCCCGACGATCTCGGGTGGCAAACAGTCCCGAGCGTTACCTGCGCATCGATCCTGCTTCCTCACGAGAGCAGTACCGTTGGATGGAACGCTTCGTAGGTGCAGTACAAGATCTACCGCTGCGCGAGCGCTTGCTGGTTGCCATCGATGGCAAAGGCGCATTTCGCCGGTTCAAGGATGTGCTGCTTGCATTCCCGGCCGAGCGCGAACGTTGGTTTGCCTATCGGTCCGAGCTTTTGCACCTGCACATCCAGACCTGGATCGATCATCTGCACATCGAAGCTGCCAACCCGCCACCCTGGGGACGGGTTGTTGCGCGCGCGGAAACGCCGGAAGTCGCGCATGTCATGCCGGTGGGCGAATCGCCCGGTGAGATCCTTCGCCGTCAGGCGCGCGAGCTCATCGACGAAATTCCCGCGGCTGAGATGCCGACCGCGATCGTGTTCCTGGAGTTCCTTCGTGAGCGTGGTGCTGCCTCGCTGCTCGGCGGCACTGTGACCAGCCCAGACCGAACCTCTGAAGAGCTTCCTCGTCAACACGAAGAGCACCTTTCACACGAAGAGCACCACCTCTCAGAGGAAGAGCTGCCCGAAGAAGGCGCCGTCGCAAGCTGAGCCAAGGGCTCGGCTAAGAGGGCGTCTTAAAAGTACCAGAAGTACAATCCGTAGCTTCCCCTCTCCCTTGGGAGAGGGGCCGGGGTGAGGGTGAAGGTTCTTCTGAGCCGGACGCTGCGGTCATGCAGATCAGGCTCAAAGCAGGCTCGCAGATCCGAGGGAGATCTGTTTTCCCTCGCTCTGCCCTCCCCCGGAGAGAGAGGGAGGATTTGCTTTTCCACGGCTCTCCGAACCACACCGTCCCGGTTTCATAACTGGCCATCGGACTTTTCAGACGCCCTCCAAGGCGGGGTTCAAAATGTTCAAGACGGGGTCATTCATGGACACGTCTTGGGGCGCGCGCAGCAATCGCGCGCAGCACCTGCGGAGCCGGCGAGTTCCTCAACGGCTTCGCAGACGCTCGGCCTCTGTGCGTGTGACGCGGTCGGCGTGCGGTTCTGTGTCCTCGGGTTTCTTCGCGGCGTTCGCGCCTTGCTCGGCCCTGGCTGGCTCGGGTGGAACCCAAATCCAACCCTGCGGGTCGATTTGATCGGCGGCCAAGGGCGAAATCTGCCAGCCGTCGCGCTCGCGCAGGTACCCCGTGTACGCGCACAGAACCGCATCGAAGACGTTGTCGCTTTGCCGGCACTCTTCCCGCCACACGCCTGGGCCAAAGCTGAGGTCGGGCAGGGCGGCCAGGATGTCGATGCGGCGATCGACGCGTTTTTTGTAGGGCTCTCGGAACCCGGACAGTTCGAGGGTGGCGCGCGGATACACTTCGATCAGGTTGTCGTTGAGCCGGAAGTGCGGCGCGAGGGCGCGCACAAGATGTGCGGCGCGGGCCGCCAACGGTCCCATGCCTTGGCCTAAGGTTTCGCGCGCGAGCAAGCCTCGCTTGCGCAAGTAAAGGTCCGTGGCGCGCTGGGTGTATGGGGTAATCGTGGGTTTTCCCCGTCGGTGATCGCGCCTGTCGGCGGGTGGCACCGTCGCGAGCGCGCGCATCGCGACGACCTCGGCGTCGATGCACGCTTCTTGTCCGGGGCAAACGGGTTCGCTGCAACGCAAGCACGGCGGCAAGGTCAGCGGCGCGTCCACGCAGACCATGACCCCCTCGGCTCGCTCGCGAATCGCGGCGACCAAGGCTTTGTCGTAAAGCGGTGCTTCCTTTGCTCGCGGTAGGATGCGGGTCACTGTCACGCCGTTGCGGTTTCGCTCGAGCACTGCCAGGGCAGTCTTCTTCCCGCGGCCACCGCCCAGGTCGACGCCGATGAATCGCGTGAATTTCTGCATGGCCAAGCCCGTTCGATTCACCTTGAGGCATGGTCATGCATGGGTCAACGCGAATCCAGAGGCATTGACAGGACAACGCTTTCGGACAGGATAGGTAGACAACTGCCCGGACCGGGCAACCGGCCGGGACGGAGAAGCCATGAAACGAATCATGTTCAAGTCCAAGATCCACCGCGCCACCGTGACGCACGCGGATCTGAACTATGAGGGGTCCGTCACCATCGACGAAGTCCTGATGCGCGCGGCGGACATCCTCCCCTACGAGAAGGTCGCCATCTGGAATGCGACCAACGGCTCGCGCCTCGAAACCTACGCGATTCCCGGCGAGGCGGATTCCGGCGTGATCTGTGTCAACGGCGCGGCGGCAAGGCATTGCCACCCTGGCGACGTGGTTATCGTGGCGACGTTCGCCGAGTCGGTCGACGAAGCCGAGGCCAGGGACTGGAAACCGACCGTGGTTCGCGTTGATGGAAACAATCGCATCGTCGCAGGCGCTCCGCACGGCGAAATGGCGGGGCCGGGCCGTCCCTGGGTGGTGTCCTGAGCGACGACGAGAGGAATCGGCGTCTTGCCGCCTTGCGCACCCTCGCGGGGCAGCGGCCACAGGATCCTTTCCCGCGCTATGCGGTCGGCATGGAGCTGAAAAGCGCCGGCGATCCGCAAGCCGCCTGGGTGATCTTCGAGGCGCTCATTGGCGAGCATCCCAACTACATTGCGTGCTATTCCCCGGCGGGGGAGGTGCTGCTCGCACTCGGCCGTGTCGAGGATGCGCGGGCGATCTACGGAAAAGGCATCGAGGCCTGCACACGCAAGGGCGACGCGCACATGCGCGCAAACCTGGAAGACGCCCTGGCCGCCCTCGCCGAGTAGGCGTGCCGGATCCGGTGGNNCCCCGGCCCCGGCCCCGGTTCCGGCCCCGGTTCCGGCAGCGACCGTCGATTGGGCTTATAATGCGTGAAGATGAAGGGACGCGAGAAGCCGAGGGCGCAGCTTATCAATGGCAAGTATGAGCTCATCGAACGGGCGGGCGAGGGCGGCATGGCGGTGGTTTGGCGTGCGGTCATGCACGGCGCCGCGGGGTTTTCTCGTCCGGTGGCGCTCAAGCAGATGAAGGCCGAGCTTCGCGACCAGGATCGCCAGGTCGCGATGTTCGTCGAGGAGGCTCGGTTGGGCTCCTGCCTTCTGCATCCCAACATCGCGCAGGTGCTCGATTTCGTGGACGACGACCAAGGCTCGTACTGGCTGGTCACGGAATGGGTCGATGGGCTCGACCTCGGAACCCTGCTTCGCTACTACCGGGCTCGGCACGAACGCATGCCGTGGCCGCTTGCGACTCTCATCGGCGTCGGTGCCCTGCGCGGGCTGGCCGCAGCCCACGAACGCCACGCCGCCGACGGCACCCCGGTGCCGGTGGTTCACCGCGATGTCTCGCCACAGAACATTCTGGTCGGCATCGGCGGCGCGGTGAAGCTTTCCGATTTCGGCCTCGCGCGCGCGCGCGACCGCACCAGCGTGCTGACATCGCCCGGTTTCATCAAGGGCAAACTCGGGTACCTCGCGCCCGAGTTGGTGGGCGGCGCGCAGGCGAGCCCGCAGTCAGACCTGTTTTCCATGGGATCCGTACTGTGGGAGTCGCTATCGGGGCACCCACTCTTCACCGGCAAGAACGACCGGGAGGTCCTGCGCAACATTCACCGCGGCCAGGTTCCGCCAGTCAGCAGCGAGCGCCCAGGATTGCCGAAGATGCTGGTCTATGCCACGAGCCGCGCGCTTTCACGCTTGCCGGCTGAGCGCTACCCGACGGCGGCGGCGATGGCGCTGGATCTGGAATCTGCGTTGACGGGCGCGCTGACCTCGACCCTGGACATTCAGTTGCGCCTCGGGCGCGCGGTGACCGAGGCGCGCCGGCAACTCGGTCGCAAGAGCAAGCGGCCGGAATCGCGGTCAACCCTGCGCATGCAAGTGCCCCGATCGCGCATCGACCTGACTCGCAAGCCGCGAGAGTAGAACCGGAACCGGTGGCCGGTTCCGGTTCCGTGCCCCGTCCCGGCTCCGGCTTCCGTACTATCACCCATGCCTGCATCGGTTCTGCGGAGGTGTTAGATTCCGCCCTATGCCGCTCCTCAACCTTTTTTCGTCCGCACAGCAGCCCGACGAACCCGCGCTCTCGCAGATGCTGAAATCGTTTTCCAGCTTGCTAGCGCGCGAGCTGGGCAAGCCCGAGCGCTACGTGATGGTCGGTCTGGCGCCACGGCTTGCGATGAGCTTCGCGGGCGGCCGCGAGCCGGCGTGTTATGCCGAGCTGAAGAATGTTGGCCACCTGGAGCCTGACAAGGTGGAGCACCTGTCCGAGGTCTTGTGCGACGCCATCGCCAAGGCACTCGGCCTTGCACGGGATCGCATCTACATCGAATTCACCAACGCCGACGGCGCCTTGTGGGGCTTCGACGGAGGCACCTTCGGCTGAGATCGGTCCCGGTTTGGCGTGCGCGGTGGTAAAAGCGCGGTTTCGGCGATGAAGAAATTCTTGCGACGATACTATCCGCTCTTGCTTGCGACGGCCGTGCTTGTGCCGCACGCACGATTGTTCGATTTCGTCACCGACGACGCGTACATCTCGTTCCGGTACGCGCGCAATCTGGCGCTCTCGGGCGAGCTGGTGTTCAACCTGGGCGAGCGCGTGGAGGGCTATACCAACTTTCTTTGGACCGTGCTGCTCGCCATCGGCATCAAGCTAGGGTTTGGCCCGGTGATGCTTTCGCGCTTCTTGGGCGTTGCGTTCGGGATCGGGACCTTGGCCGTCGTCGTGCGGATGTCGCTGCGGCTCGCAGGCGAGCGCCGCTCGCGTTGGAACGTGGTCGCGCCACTCGTGCTCGCGAGCATGGGTGCTTTCGCATGCTGGTGTGCGGGCGGGCTCGAAACCCAACTCTTCACCTTCCTTGTCACCTTGGGCTTCGACTTGGTCCTGGGCGAGGTCACGGTCGGCAGAGGCTGGCGTAGCGCGGTGGTCTTCGCCTTCGCGGCCATGACCAGGCCGGAAGGCGTGCTGCTCTTCGGGCTGGTGGCGCTGTTTCGCGCGCTCACGAGCTTGCAGCGCGAGCGTCGATTCTTGCCGCGCAGGCATGAAATCGCCTGGATCGGGGTTTTCGTCCTGCTGTTTGCTCCCTACTTTCTGTGGCGTTGGCATTACTACGGCTGGTTCTTCCCGAACACCTTCTACGTGAAGTCATCGGGCGCCAGCGGAACCTGGAAGCTCGGCACGTACTACTTGCGCCGCTTCTCTGAAGACTACGGTGTGCACTTTCTGCTCTTGCTCGCTCTGTTTGGGCGCGCGGCCAAGAGCGACGAGCGCCGTCGGGACTTGCGCCGCCTGGCTGGGCTGGTGTGGCTGGCCTATGCCGCGTACGTTGTGAAGGTCGGCGGTGACTTCATGGGGCTCTACCGTTTCATCCTGCCCGTGTTTCCACTGGGGGCCGTGGTGTTGGCGGAATCGGCGCGGCGCCTTTTTGCCCAGCTGCGCCCGCTCTTCGGGGCGCTGGTTCCCGCGCTCGGGCTGCTGATGGTCGGGGCGGGATTCGTCGTCGGCAGTGTGCACACAACGCAAGAGGCACGCACCTTTGTCGGCGCCGACGACGGCATCGACACGCCCGCCTATCTGAAGAAATACGCCGAAGAGCGCATCCCGGTCGGGCAATGGCTGGCGCGGTACTGGCAGCCCGACCTTCTGATGACGGTCGGCGGTGCGGGGGTCATTCCTTACTACTCCGAGATTCCCGCCTACGACGTTTTCGGCTTGGTCGACGCGACCATCGCGCACGACCCACGCATGACGGCTTCCAACCGTCCTGGCCACCAGAAGTGGGGCAGCGACGAATACATGTTGTCGCGCCAACCGACGCTGATCACGCACCACTACTGCCTCGGCCGGCACTGCGCGGTCGAGAACGGCACCACCCCGGCCGGCTATGAATGGGTGCGCGCAACCACCACCTCCTCCGACGGCACGTCGTCGTTTTACAGCTTCCTCAAGCGGCGGGACCATGCCCTCGGTCCGTTTCCCGCGATGCCGTGACAGCTCTGTCGCGGCGGTCGCCGGGCACAGGCGTGATCCGATTGGTCCTTTTCTGCTGCGCACGTGTTCGCCGCGGCGGTCCGATCGACAGCTCTGGCGCGGTCCTGCAAACGCGGCGCGTGTGGCTACGTATGTCGATGTCAGCAGGTCTCTGACACAAACCGAAGCCTCATGAGCTAAGATGAACATCGTATGCCGTTGCTGTCGTCGCCTCCCGACCACGAGGGCGGTCCAAAGATTCTGCCGAAGACCTTGATCGAAGAACGTCAAGGTGCAGGCTCGGGCGCGGGCACGCGCCTGTGGCTCACGGTCTTCGAGCAATCCGGCTCGAAGATGATGCCGATGCCAGAATCGGGGAGCTTGAGCGTCGGGCGCTCGGAAGACAGCGACATCGTTCTTGGCAGCCCCTCGGTTTCTCGCAACCACGCCAGCCTGGTCGTTCGCGACCGGATTGTCCTGGTCAAGGACCTTGGCAGCGCCAACGGCACGCGGGTTGGCACCAAGCAAGTTTCGCCAAGCCGCGAAGAGCCCGTTCCGCCCGGCGTCGCAATTATCATCGGGGGAGCGTCTCTCGTGGTGCACCAACTTCCATCCATGGGAATTTCCGAGGTGCGCGAGGTCGTCATGGCAGGCGAGCACATCCAGGCGTTGCGCGCGAGCGAGAAGGGTGCGGACGAGGCGAAGGCCTCGGCGGGCAAGCTGGTCGTCCAGTCCGAGGCGATGCAGAAGCTCTTCCAACTCGTCGATCGCATTGCCCCAGGCACGATATCCGTGCTGCTCATTGGCGAGACCGGTGTCGGCAAGGAAGTCGTGGCGACTGCAATTCACGAGCGTTCGCCTCGCAAGGGTAAGCCCTACGTCAAGTTGAACTGTTCTGCGTTCCCGGAGAATCTGCTGGAAAGCGAGCTGTTCGGCTACGAGGCCGGCGCGTTCAGCGGTGCGCGTTCGCCCAAGCCCGGGCTGTTCGAGACGGCCAACGGCGGCACCGTGCTGCTCGACGAGATCGGCGAAATGCCGCTGGCAATCCAAGCCAAGCTTCTGCGCGTGATCGAGACCCGCGAGGTGCTTCCCCTCGGGGGCACGCGCGTGCGCAAGCTGGACGTGCGTTTTCTGGCAGCGACCAACCGCGATTTGCAGGATCGCATTCGCAAGGGCCAGTTCCGTGAGGACCTGTATTTTCGTCTGAGTGGCGTGATCCTGGAAGTGCCGCCTTTGCGTGTTCGTCGCTCGGAGATCGCGCCGATGGCGGTGCAATTCGCCATCGAAGCCGCGGTGGCCCTTGGCAAACAGGGCCAGCCTTCGTTCACGCCGGAGGCCCTGCGTTTCCTCGAACAGCAGCCATGGCCCGGCAACGTGCGTGAGCTTCGCAACTGCGTCGAGCGCGGGATCTTGCTGTCGACGTCAGAGACGCTGACGGAACATGATGTGAATCCGAGCCAAGAACCGCTGGTTGGGCGCCAGAGCCCCAAGACGCTGGAATTGGCGATTGAGCGCAGCGACGACAGCTCGGAATCAGCCGAGCGTGAGAAAATCGAAGAGGCGCTGGCACTGTGCGGGGGAAACCAGACCCGAGCGGCGGCGGTCCTCGGTATCGCGAGACGTACGCTGGTCAAGAAGCTGGCCGCCCTCGGCCTGCCGCGCCCGAGACGCTAGCGCGCGGCCAGCCTGGTGAGGCGAGTCCTCACCCCTGCGATCTCAATTGGGATCGGACAAGTTGAGATCGATCGTGCAAGGGCGACCGTAAGCTGCGGGAATCATGGGAATGGATCTCTGGCACGCTGGCTGCAGAAGGTGGCGGCTATCATGATTCCTTGCTGCTTTGCCATTATCCCAGACCGTTCCCATCAACCTCTGGCCATGTTCGCCGATCTGCAGGACGCGATGGACTGGGGGCTCAAGCGCCTGGGGGGCGATTCGTTCCGAATCAAGTACATCTCGATTGCCCGCGTCGAGCGGGAAGACGACGCAACCATCGGAGATGACGTACCTGCCGGCTGCGAGGAAGACCCGTCCGAGGAACAACTCGTCCCGAGCGGCCGGTTGCTTTCTTGATCCGTTGCTAGTTGCGCCGACGTGAGGCTTGGGCATGATGCCCAAACGTGATCGTTCTGCTTCTCGTCTTCGTGGCCGGGCGATGTCTTGTCCCCATGGACGAGACCGATCTGTTCTTTAACCTGCGTCTCGGCGAGATCGTTCTCGGCACTTGGCACGTGCCGACGGAGAATCTGCTTTCGTTCACGGTCCCCGACGCCTGCGACATCAATCTGGCCTGGCTGTTCCAGGTTCTCCTCGCGCTGGTCCATCGCGTCGGCGGAATTCCGGGGACGGTGCTGCTCAAGACCGCATTCGTGAGTGGCACCTGGCTTGTTCTCTACCGCGTGGCTCTGCGCCGTGGCGCTCATCCCGTGGCGGCGGCGCTGCTGCTTGCGCTCGCGGCCTGGGCCGCAGAACCGCGCTTTGTCGAGCGGCCGCATCTGGTGACCTTTCTCGGGCTCTCGCTCGCGTTGCTTGCGATCGAGCGGGCCGAGAAGGGCGCGCCGCGTCTGCTTTGGCTGCTGGTGCCGCTGGGACTTCTGTGGGCCAATGCCAACTCATGCTTCTTTCTCGCGCCGGCGCTGCTGGCGCTGTACGCCCTCGGCGCGTGGCTGGATGGGCAATCTCTGGCGGCGCGGCGAGCATGGTGGGTGTCGCTGGCACTGGTACCGCTGATGTTTGCGACCCCGTCGGGTTTTCGCTGCCTTTCCTACGTTGCCAATCACTTTCGCATGCCGACCCTGCGACCGCTGCAGGAATACCGGCACGCCGAGTGGCCGCTCGACGGACCGTACTTCTTTTTGTTGGCCGGTCTAGTCGTCGCTGTCTTGCTCCCGGTCGTGTTTCGCAGGTTGCCGCGGCTGGTCCCCTTGCGCGTGCTCGTGCCGAGCTTGGCGCTCGGCGTGCTGGGCGGTCTACGCATTCGTTTCGTCGCGGAGTTCGCCATGCTGGCCGGGCCGGCCTTAGCGGTGGCGGTTACGCGCTTGGTGCCGCGACTGCGTCGCGCTTGGGCCACCGCGGTTGCGGCTGCGGTGTTGCTGGGGTTTGCGGCCACTCCGCGTGTTGCGGCCGCGATTGCTGGCAATCGTGTCTTCGATCTTGGCCTGGAACCGGATCTGGTGCCGCTGTCCGCCGTCGATTTCGTCGAGAAAAACGGCCTACGCGACCGAATGTACAACGATTTGGAGGTCGGGTCGTACCTGACTTGGCGAGGCTGGCCGCGATACCGCGTGTTCCAAGACCCACGCATCAACGGGTACCCCGAGGCGTTTCACGCGGTTCTCCGGCGCGCCGATCTGTCGCGGGCAGAATTTCAGGCCCTGCTCGACCAGTTCGGCGTCACGTCGGCCTTGATCACCTACCCCACGGTCAATCCGCGTGGCGCACTTTTCGATCCAGCGCTGTGGGCACTGGTCTATCGCGCCACCGATGGGCTGGTGTTCGTCAAACGGAGCCTGCAGAGCAGCTTGCCGGAGATACCGCTGACCTTCGCCTATTCGACGGCCGAGGGGCTGGTGCCGGTACCGATTCCGAAGGCGCCGGCCGGTTCGAAGGCGTCGCCATGCGAATGGCAGCGCCGCCTGGGCGACTACCATCATTCGGTCGCCGAGGCGGCCGTGGCTCGCAGCGAATACCAAGCCGCTTTGACGTCGGAAGGGGAAGCGCTCTGTCGCGACGAAGCGCGCGCCGCTGCTGGGGCGGTGGCGCTTGAGCTCGGTGATTTTTCCAAGGCGGCGGATCTGCTCGACGGGGTGCGCGCACCGGCGGCTCGTGCCAATCATGGATTCGCTCTGCTTGGCATTGGGCGGGCCGGGCCGGCGCTTGCGGATTTCGAATCGGTGCTGGCCGCCGACGCGCGCAACGACGAGGCGACTTTTGGCCGCGGGCTCTGCCTGGTCGCGCTCGGGAAAACGGAAGAGGCCGACGCTGCGTTCGCAGCGCTTCTGGCGCGGTCGCCGAACCACGTTTCTGCGCCAGCGGCGCGGGAGCAGCGAGAGCGTCTGCGCGGAAAGAGGTAGGCTGTGCTGGTGCAACGGCGAAGTTTGCTGCTTGGAGGCGCTGGGCTGCTCGTCGTCGCCCTGATGGCGATCGAGCGATTGACGTTCCTCGCGCACGCGGCGCCGACGGATTTCGACGACGCCTACACCTACTTGCGCTATGCCCAGCATGGGTTGGCTGGCGCGGGCGTGGCTTGGAACGTCGGCGAAGGCTCGGTGTTTGGCGTAACCAGCTTGCTTCATCTTGCCGTGGTGACCGCGATTCGCTGGGCTGTCCCCGGGCTCGCGATGTGGCGTGTCTTGCAGATTGCCTCGGGCGCCGCAGCGGTCGGCCTGNNACGGGCATGGACACCATGCTTTCGGCGCTGGCCAATACTGTCCTGATTTTCTTCACGCTCCAACTTGCCGCCAGGCCGACCGGCGCTCGCCTTGCGCTGGTCGTGGTGGCCGCGGCGACGGCGGTCCTCGCCCGGCCGGACAACGTGGTGTGCGCCGCCCTCTGCCCGGCGCTTGCGCTTTGCCTTCCTCGGCTGCGAATCAGGGCCTTGCTTATTTACACCGCGGCATTTGCCGGCGCGCTGGCGCTGCTTGCTATCGCCGCCTGGCAATTGCTGGGCTCGCCGGTGCCGCTGTCATTCTTCGTCAAGCAGCCCTGGTACTACGGCGGTTTCGCCGGGGAGTTCGGCTGGAATCCCTTCCGCTTCCTCGGCGTGTTCTTGCTGTCGGCCTGGCCGTTCGTGGTGGCCCTGGTCCTGTTTTGCGATGGTGCGGGCGTCCGGCGTTCCGCGCCGTGGCTCTTGCCGGCGCTCCTGACTATCGGCGCGCTTTTCCGCTTCAACCAAATCATGGGCCACCTCGGCCGCTTCTACTATCCCTTGCTGCCGTTCTTCGTTGTCCCCGCCGCCTTGGAATTTGACCGCTGGCTTTCGCGCGTTCATGCCGGACAGAAGCTTGTGTGCAAGAATCTGATCGGGCGCGCGGTGCTCGGCATCGTCGTTGTCTTCGCCATCCGCGCCGGCCTGGGGTTCGGCGCCGATCGATACGCCGGCCGCGGTGACGAACAGGACCTCGCCCCCGTTGGCGGCTTCCAGGTCGCGGCCGCGGTGCCGCTGCCCGAGATTGATTCTTGGGAATCGGCTCGGCGGATCGCAGCCATCGCGGCGGCGGCCCCGGCGGGCACCAGGTTCGCCATGTCGGAACATGGCTTGCCCGGCGCGCTCGCACCCCAGGTCGTCATCATTGACGTGCTCGGGCTGCATGACCCGATCTTTGCCCGGCAAGGTTTCTCCGCGACTGAGCTGTTTCGTCGTCGACCCGACGTGATCTGGCTGCCCCATTCCGACCACGGGGAAATGCTGAGGGAAATCTTGGGCAGCGACGAATTTTGGGCGCACTACGATTTCTATCCCGATGCCTTCTTCCACGGCCTCGCCGTGCGCACCGACGGTCCATACACGTCGGCGCTTGTTCCGCTGTTGGCCACCGCGTGGCAAGCTGCTTACCCAGGGTCCGCGATGGCCGACTACCGCGCGGGGCGAGGGAACTGACCAGGCGCACAGGGCGACCGGAAAAAGGGGAAGGGCCGGAGACTCCGCCTGCGGCGATTGTACGACTCTACGCGTCATGCGCAGCATGAATTGGATTTTCCGGGCTTGACCTAGCATCCGTCATCACGGCATACATTCGCTTCCTACCCGGAGAGATGGCCGAGTGGCCGAANNCTCCGCCAACGCGGAAGGATGGGATCCTCGAAAACCAAATATGATTTTTCGCGATGGGCAGTCGCCTGCAGAAGCCGGTGATTCCCCCTCGAAGAACAAAAACTGAATAATATCCGCGTGAGTGACGGCAAGCTT
>PMLH01000321.1:0-155 GCA_003159055.1 Myxococcales bacterium | reverse complement strand
GTTCGACTCCCACTCTCTCCTCAGAATCGCAGAAGAAGCACCCGAGCTCGGCGGGCTCGCCCGACGGTGGCGGCCCTGCGCAACGAAATCCAAGGCAAGGAGCGAGTATGCAACCACGCATTCCTGTCCTCACCACCATGGACCCGCCGCCCGGG
>PMLH01000269.1 GCA_003159055.1 Myxococcales bacterium | reverse complement strand
CGCGTCTATCACCTCGACCGCGGCTACGACCACCTGGAGCGCAAGCTGCGCGGGCTTGGGGCCGACATTCGGCGCGTGAAGGGCGAGCTCTAGCCAGCACCCGGAGGCACACCAAGGACGGCGAGGTTGCGGGGGCTGTAGGCGACGGGGAACAATTCCACCACCTGGGTGTGGTAGCCGTGGCGTTGCAGATACAGGGCGCGATCCAGTGCGAGGAAAATCTCCAGCGGTCGGCCCAGCATGGATCGGGGCAGGGACAGTCGGCGCTGGGCCAGGTAATGCACGTGGGCTTGCTCGGCGGCGGCGGCGATCTCGTCGGGCCTGGGTGAAGGAAAGCCGCGCACCTGGCAGACCGCCCGAGCGAAGACCGCAAACCCCGCGTTTGCCTTGCGGCGATTCACCCCGCGCATCTCTTCGCCTGCTGGAATCGTGGTGCCTCGGGCCGCGAGCAAATATCGCAGCGCCAGGCGTGCTTCCTTGGTGGCGAGGGCTTGTCGGAGATCGCCTTCGATGCCTTGGGTTCGCGCTAGCACGTTCGCGAGACCCAGGATTTCCCGGGGCAGGGTGGGGCCGCCCGGCGCCAGCGCCGTGCGACGCAGTGCGCGAATTTTCTGCGGGCAGCACGCAAGCAGCAGCACCGCCGCCCTCGTCGCCACCGCTGCGGTCACCAGCGCGTCCGCCAGCTCGCCACAACCATGAAGCGCGATCAGCAAACGATGCGGATCGGGTGGCAAGGCCAGCAGCGGATTTTCCGTCGGAGAGAGAACATCGGCGGTGACAAACCGCACCGGCAGATCCCCGGCCAGCGCCGTTGCCACC
Source organism: Myxococcales bacterium (assembly GCA_003159055.1). The sequence goes on along the minus strand of PMLH01000269.1, from coordinate 2,798 downwards.
GCCACGCGCTCGGGATCTCGCTCCAACCCGATGGCCGTGACCGACAACGCCGCCGACGCTTGCGTGGTCAACTGTCCCCGCCCTGCGCCCACGTCCACGACTTCCGACAGCGTCGGAAAACTCTCGCGCAGAACCCGCAAGATCGTCGCCACCTGGCCACGCTTGCGCGCGTTCATGAACGGAAAGTCCACTGCCGGTGGATCGTCCAGCGGGGAAGGCAGCAGCGAGGTCAGCTCGACCGTTCGATCCGCCAGCTCTCGCAACGACGCCGGGCAGGTCGGATCGCCCAAGAACCACGCGGCAATCCCCTCGGTGTCCGCTCGCTCCAGATTCGCTTCGGAGATACTCAGCAAGTACGCTCGCCAGCCCCGCGCCAGTGCCCAGTCCGGCGCCATGGCTTCCACCCGCGAAAGCACGATGTCCCAAGCGTCGCCGAGCAGGGCAACCGCGCACGCATGCGCGGCAGCGAGGTCGATGGTATTGCCCTGGCGGAGGAACATTGGGATGGCTGAGTCGGGGCGGGACCTTAACGCAGGTCTTTCGAGGCCTATCAGCGGCTGCTGTGCGCGGGCGCTTTGGGAGCAGCCGCTGGCTTGGCCTGCGCGGGCGAGGAGGAATTGCGCTTGTTTGCTTTCGATGAGGCCGAACGGTTGCCGCCATCGCCTGAGCGACCGGCAGATTTGCCGTTCTTGCCGAAGCCGTCGCGAAATCCATGGCCGGCGGCCACGGCCCCATCGCGAAACCCATGGCCGACGTCTCGCGCCGGGCCCTTGGTCTGCCGCCCAACCTCTTTGGCACCCTGGCCAACCGCCTTGCCGGCGTCGCGCACTGCCCGGCCGAAGTTCCGCATCGCTGCGCCCACCCCTTCTTCGGCGCGCGCCACACCTGGCCCCGAGGACGCAAGGCAGACAGCGAGGCCGGTCAGCAATACCAACGCGATTTTCGGTGCGGCGTGCATTGCAACGCACGATTATAGGCCAAATCTGCCTGTGCGCCTGCGCACTTCGTGGCGGGAGCAAGGACCACGTGACGGTAGCGTTGCACGGATCTTGTCTGTTGAATCCAGGCGTCTCTGTAGTTATCGTCCGCGCAGAATGAAACGGAGACCTATGGAAAACACTTGGAAGAAGTTGTTGGTGGTCGCGGCGATGGCAGCGGCGAGCTCGGTCTTGGGCGCGGGTCGGGCGATGGCGCGCACCGAGGATCACAAGGCGAAGCCCGAGGCGCACAAGACCAACGCCTGCGGGTGCTATCAGANNGAGATCCAGGCGGAAACCAAGAAAGCGGAAGAGGCCGACCGAAAGCGGCGCGAGGAAGCGGCCGCCAAGGCCAAGGCCGAGGCCGAGGCCGAGGCCGCCAAGCTTGCCGAAGACGAAAGTGACGAGCCGTCCGCCGACGAGGCAAATGCAGCAGCAGCCAAGGACAAGGACAAGGCCAAGAAGAAAGACAAGGTCAAGCGGAAGGATCCGAAAGACCAGAAGGACAAGAAGGAAGACACGAAAGAAGACAAGAAAGAAGCAAAGTAGGTCTCGCCCCTGCTTCGGCGAGAGGTGGAAATGCCGTCGTACCTAGCCGATTTCGAGGCCGAGTATCTGCGCCTCGGAGCCCAGGCGTTCGTGCGTACCTATCCTTCGCCGGTGTTGGTCGTGACGGGGATTTCGGGGGCGCTTGGCGACAACACCAGCAAGAGCGGCACCATGGTGGCGACCTCCACGGCCGCGATTGTGCAATCCACGGCCCTGGATGGCCGTGTGTTTCCGGTGGTCAAGGGTCGCAACTCGGGGCGTGGCCCGGTCAGCATCGGTCGCACCGCGGACAACGATCTGGCAATTCCCGAGTACACCATCTCGACCCACCACTGCCTGCTCGCCTTGGTCGACGGTGAATACCGGCTGACCGACATGGGCGCCACCAACGGCACCCGGGTCGATAACGTGCCACTCGTCCCACGCAAGCCCTGCCGTCTCAAGGGCGGCGAAACCATCGTGATGGGCCGTTTCGGCATGCTTTTCCTATTGCCGCGCGGCTTTGCCGAATACCTGGATGGGCGCACCATCACCCGCATCGCCCAGGAGCCCGCCAAGAAGTAGCCACTACTGAAACGACATGCAGTCGGATGCGCAGCTGCTGGCAGGCAAGCCGCCGTCGTCGCAGATTTCGCCACCGTCGAGAATGCCATCGCCACAGCGAGGGACGGTGCAGTCGGTCCGACATTGGGCGGCCGAGGCAGAGGCCTTGATGGTGATGGGCTGGGTCGGGTCCAGCGTCACCGTGGAACCGTCTTGTTGCAGCCAGGTCCATGTCGAGATTCCGCTGACGAAGGCCGGCGAAACATAGATCTCCCAATTGCCGGGAAGTGGCAGACCCGCAAGCGCACCGCCGTCGCTGTTGTTCTGGAACTTCCAGGTTCCGGTGGCGCTGGTCGAGGAGGTCATGGCGAGCTCGCCCGGGTCGTCTGAAACCGCGACCGTGACCGCGCTCGGCAGGCCACTGAAGACCATTTGCACCTGCGAGGAGGGTTGTTCGAGGCCGCTGGTGTTGTTGTCGATGCCGTGAAAGACCACGAGGCTGAGCGACAGATCGGATTTGTCCAGGTAAAGCATGATGCGGCTCGTGCCCAATTCCTCGAATCCGGTATGGGCGCTTGCCGATGTGTAGTTGTAGAAGTCTGTGGCAGACGCAGGCCTTACGATCGGGGTGGCTGAGAAAGACAACGCGGCCTGGGTCACAAAAAATGCCGGCTGGAGACTGTTGTTGCTGCCAAGGTCGCATTGCTCGCCCGGCCCCACCACGCCGTC
>PMLH01000066.1 GCA_003159055.1 Myxococcales bacterium | reverse complement strand
TCGTACAGGCGCTGCGCGCGCTGCGGGTACATCGTGCCGCGCTTGAGCACCTGCACCTTCCCGCCCATCTCGAACATGTCCGAGGCCGGGCACATGGCAACGTCGGCCATGCAGGCTTCGGCGAGCATCTTGCGGACGACGGCGGCGGTGCCGGATTGTCGGCAGGCCTGGTTGATGGTGCCAGTGACGATGTAGTCGGCGCCCATGGCGAACGCTGCGTGCACCGACAGCGGCTCGCCGATGCCGCCCGCCGCGCCCAGGCGAATCTCGATGCCTCGCTCGGCATAGCCATGCTTGGCCATCGCCAACTCGCGCTCGTGGAACATCATGGGCAAGAGCACGGACAAGGGGCGACGGTCGGTNNTCCGCGGTGATTTTCCCGGCGGCGAGGAGCTCGTCGACGATCTGGCGCGGCGGCGGGGCCAGAAACTGCGTCGATACCTCGGGCCGGCTGACCTTGGCGAACACGTGGTGCGGAACGGCGACGGAACCGTCGGTATTGCGCCGCAAGCCTTTGACCCGGTAGTAGACCAGCGGCGCGGTCATCGTGACGAAGGCCGCGGCCTCGATACGGGTCACGCCGAGGGACAGGAACAGCTCGACCGTCGCCCATTCGGCCTTTTCATCATAGTAGTTGTGAAGCAGGTTGATGCCGTACGATTCGCCGCGACTTAGGCGCGTCTGGATCTGGCGAATGGCTGCCGCGACAGCGTCGAGCGGCAGTGCACCGGCACCGAAGAAGCCCAAGAAGCCGGCCTGGGCCATGTCGACCACCATATCGACCGAGGCGATGCCACCGGCCATTGCACCGGCGACATAGGCACAGCGCAGACTATGCAGCTTGCGAAACGCCGTCGAACCGAAGGATTCCGGGCGAACCGCGGGGATCACACCGGCCAAACCGTCAAGCGTGCCGGGTGTTCGGTCGGTGAGCAGCGTGGTGCGGCCTTCACGAAGCGCATACAGTGGTCGATCGATGTCACGCAGGGCCGCGAGGTTCTGTTCCGACAGTTGCTGTTGTGAGCTTCGGGCAACCAAGGGCGCATCGCTTGACGGAATCTGGAGAATTGTATGCAAATCCGCGCCGGACGAAACGGGCGCGGGAATCTGAGCGGATGTGTTTTGCAAGTCTGCCTCAATGGGGAAGCACCCGAATTTCAGGCGCAGCTAGCGCATAAGCAAGAACACGGCCAACCATGAGTGGGTTTTGCAATCTGCACAAGTCCCAGCAAACCGATGAAAGTGGTCCGGTTTCGGCAGGCGCCGGACACCAGCCGCGCAGGCGGGTGCGCACCTTGCCGGTCAAGGTGCATAGAGTTTTTCCCCGGCACCGCGTTGTTGTGTTTGGGAACCCTGAGAGAGTTCCCAAACCATCCCCGTCATTCGACGTCCGTCCGATGGAGCTCCGATCGCCTTGACGAATGCGCACGGCCCGGGGATACTGAACACTCGTCCAGGTCACACTATGTCTGCGCCCTCCGCCAAAGTATGGGTCGGTACGTCCGGCTATTCCTATCCCGAATGGGTCGAGGCCGGGATCTATCCGCCTGGCACCAAGGCCGGCCAGATGCTGCCGCTCTACGCGCGCGCGTTCCCGGTCACCGAGCTGAACTACACCTGGTATCAGATGCCGCGTGCCGAGGCGGTCGAGCGCCAACGCGCCCTGGTGCCGCCGAATTTCCTTTTCTGCGCCAAGCTGACCCGCACCCTGACCCACGAGGTAGACGCCAAGGCTTGGCGGGACGAGGCCGAAAAGTATCGCCTCGGCATCGCGCCGCTTGTGCAGTCACGCCAGCTCGTCGCCATCTTGATTCAATTCGGCGCCAGCTTCGATCGCTCGACCAAGCACCGTGCCTACCTCGGCGCCCTGCTGACCGAGCTTGATGGTCTTCCTCTCGCGGTCGAGTTTCGCAACGCCGCGTGGGTGAGCGACAAGGTCTTCGCCGAGCTCGAACGGCGGCGGGTTGCCTTGGTCACGGTGGATGAACCGGAGCTGCCGGGACTGTTTCCGTCCCTCGACGTGGTGACCAACCCCGAGCTTTTCTATGTTCGCTTCCACGGCCGCAATGCCCTCGGCTGGCGTTCGAGCAAGATGGCGACGCAGTTCGATTACGACTATTCCGACGACGAGCTGACGACGTGGATGAACGAAAGGCTCCGCCGCATGATCGAAATCGCAAAAACCGGCGTCCTGTTCTTCAACAACCACGTGCGCGGCCAGGCGCCGCGGAATGCGCGACGGTTGCTCGACCTTGCGACAAAGGCCGGCTTGCTCGCGGGGTAGCCCATGCACGAGCGCACGATCATCCACCTCAACGTCGCGGACTTCGCGGTCGCGGTCGAACGTGTGCTGGACGCACGCCTGCGCGACCGCCCGGTGGTCATCGCACCCGAGGGCGCCAGCCGCGCAGCCGTGTTCGACATGAGCGACGAGGCCTTTCAGCACGGCATCCGCAAGGGCATGGCTCTGGCGCGTGCGCAGCGCCTGTGCCGAGACACCGTGGTCATCGCCCCGCACGCCGATCGCTACGAGCAAGCCATGCGCGACCTGCTGGCCCACGCCCTGCCCTACTCGCCGCTCATCGAGATGACCGACAGCAACGGCCACCTCTTCATCGACGCCACCGGCACGCATCGCTTGTTCGGCCCGGCCTACGACATCGCGTGGCGCATCCGCAAAGCTGTGCGCAAAGAGCTGGGCCTCGATCCCATCTGGTCGGTCGCGCACAACAAGCTTTTGGCCAAGGTGGCCACGCGGGTAGTGAAACCGGCCGGCGAATACATCTTGGATGAAGGGCAAGAGCAAGCCTTTCTATCGCCGCTGCCCGTGGCGCTCGTGCCCGGCCTCGACGAGGCTGACCTCGTCCATTTGCGCGAATACCGACTCGACCGCGTCGGCCAGGTTCTCGCCTGGACCCTGCCTCAGTTGGAAGTGGTGTTCGCCGGGCGCGGGCAGTTTCTCTACGAATCAGTGCGCGGGATCGATGCTTCGCCGGTGCTGCCGGTGGGGGCCGAGCGCCCCGAGATCGCCGCTGAGCACGATTTTGGCAATGACAGCAACGACGTCGAGACTCTGCACGCAACGCTTTTCTCGCTGATCGAAAAATCCGGCCCCAAATTGCGCCAACGCCGCCTGGCGGCAGGGCGACTCGGTATCGTGCTCGACTATTCTGACGGCATACGCGTGGCCCGCCAGGGCAGCCTTGTGCCAGCGTCGGCCAACGACCAGCGGCTTTTCGAGATGGCCAAGGGGGTGCTCGACCGCGCCTGGACCCGTCGCGTGCGCATTCGCCACCTGCGCCTGTGCCTGGACCGCCTGACCTTCCCTCCCGCACAGCTCGATCTGTTCGCCGACCGCAACCAGCCCATGCCCAAGGACGACCGCCTCATGCAATCGCTCGACGCCAT
>PMLH01000563.1 GCA_003159055.1 Myxococcales bacterium | reverse complement strand
CGTCCTTGTGGTCCCTGTCTTTGTTTCCGAGCTTGCTCGTCGACATGGCGCCGGCGATCCCCAGCGAACCGCCGGCATATAGGCCCAGGTCGGTGCTGTAAACATACTCAGGGCCGATGTAGCCGAAGCTGACCATACCCCACTGGTCGTTGCTGTTGGTCGTCGTCGCGGGCGGGTCCAGCAGGACTTTCTTGGTGGGGCGGACGAAGGACTGCATGCGGGCGCCCAAGCGATGATGCGCCCCCAGTACCGCGCCGAGGCGAAGGACGCCCCCGAATCCCTCCAGGACTTTCGAGTTACGCGTTGTGAGGCGGTTGCTACCGTCCTCGGTGAATGCGCCAACCGAAAACATTACGTCGAGGTACATCGGGGCGCGGACGCCCCGTCCCCAGCCGGTGTACGGCTCAGGCTGGTTTGGGGTTGGAGACACGGGCTCGGCAGCCGAGGGTTGGGGCTGGGCAGATGCTGCCACGGTCGGAGCGGGGGTAGCCGCTGTCGTGGCTGGCGGCGGAACTGGTGTTTCGGCCGGGCCCTCGGCCGGGGTTGCAGCCTCGGACGGAACGCTCGCCGGTTCCTGGGATTCCGCCGCTCTCGCGATCGAGGATGTGGTCAATAGCAGAGCCGAACCAAGGACCATCATTTTCTTCATGACGTTCTCCTTTGCGGAAGGCGTCGTTCGTCGATCGCGCTTCCTCCCGTATTGACACCGGGGCCAAGCAAAACTGTCACCTCCGCAAGTTGCTTCCGTCTTGATATCCGTTGCGCGCCCCAGCCCCAAAATCCCAGCAGCACGAGCAACATCAGGCTTACGCCGCTCACCGCCAGGCCGACCACAAGGCCCGGCGTGCGATAGTCGAGGACGATCCGGTGGTTGCCCGGTGCAAGCGGAAGGGCACGCATGATGAGGTTTGCGCGGGCGATCGGCACGGCGTGGCCGTCCACGGTGGCTTGCCAGCCGCGGTCCCATTGCTCGACAAAGACCGCCACGCCAGGTTCGTCGCCCGAGCAGAGCGCGACGATGCGTTGGTTGGCGTAGGACTCGAGGCTGCACGAGCCCGCCCGGCCGGGCGGCTGCGGCAGCGGTTTCGGATTGTTCTCGGGCGAAAGCCAGACGGTAAAGCCAGCGACCACATCGGGTTCAAAAAGCCGCGCCAGCGCCTCTCGGTCGGGCAGCACCTCGGCGTGTCGAGCCCAATACACGCGCGGCAAGGTCTTCGGCACCTTGTACACGCGCGCGCCAGGCAGCGGGTCGAAGAACGGCACAAGCCCTGGGCGGTCGTCGGTCGGCGCATCGGGTTTGGCGACCGGCAGGATCGCGTATTCCGCGCCGAGCAGGCGAAGAGCGCTTTGGCCGACGTCGAGCCCCCGGCTCCATACCTCGTCCACCAGCGCCGGAATCGCGGCATCGTAGCCCGGCAGGGTTGCGATGCCCCACGCGTTCGCGGTGTTGGTTATCAGCGTCTGGCCCAACTTGAATTCGATCTGAGCATTGGTGCCGCCCGGCAACCACCGATCCACGGCGTCGGAGGTCTGATGCGACCGGTAGATGCGGGGTGGCGGCGCTCCGGGTGCGCGTCCTTCCAAGGTCTTGCGCGCCACGGGTGGTGGAGCGCTGGCAAGTTGTCGCGGGCCGAAGGTTTGCAGCGGCCAGGTCGCGAGCGCCAAGTCGAACGCAACCAGCGAAACCAACAGCCAGGGCGCCAGCGCGGATCTCCTCGCAGCCAGCAACTGGACTGCCAGCAAAGCCACGAGTGCGACAGCCCCCATCAGCGAACCGTGCAGCGCGAAGGCCATCCAAGGCGTGGGCATGACGGTCGCCGCCACCACAGCAAACGCGATGACGACCAGGAGCAGGAGGACCGTGCGTCGCCACGGCTGGCGCTCTCCAGAAAGGACGCGATCTGCACCCAAGCCGGCCAGCAACGCAACCAGGGTCACAAACAGGATGGCGTACTTCTCCGGGTAGCGCATGTACGAAAGCGGAACGACGATGCGGCGAAAGAGCGCGTGCACCGGCGTGTGCCTTCCAAACGCGACCAGCAACACGAGGGCTGCCGACATTCCGAGCCCAAGCGCCAATTTCCGTCGGCGTGCCAAGGCCGCGAGGGCGAGGGCGACCACGCTTGCGCCAAGATACATGCTGTACGACAGAGGCAACCCGTCGAGGCGTGGCTCGCCAACAATGGGGCCGGCAGGAAAAACCGTGTACGCGTCGCCCATCGATTGCGGTGCGACGAATTCGATCATGCGCAGCGGGTGAAGCGAGCAAACCTCGGCCAGATCGCGCGACAGCGGTCCCGCGCGTTCCGTGCTTCCGAGGAGCATCCCTGCCGGTATCGTCACCACGGCGCCGACGCCAAAGGCGAGCGCGACGGCCGCGAAGGCCGCGCCCAGCCACGCGACACGCCCACGTGGCAGCGCCGGATCCTGGCGGCGCTCGATGGCGTGCAGAACGCCAGCGAAGGCGATGCCGAAGCCGGCGCCGAGCATGGCCAAGAAGATTTCTCCAAACAGGCACGCGAACACGCTCGGCAAGGCCGCTCTGACGACGCCCCGTCGCCAAGCAGCGCCGCCGCCGCGCAGGCTGTCGAGCAACGCCACGTGGCCGACCGCTGCCCAGGGCACCCAGGCGTCGGCGAACAGCAGAAGCCCCGAGCTCCACTGCGACGTCACGTAGCCCGACAGCGCCCAAGCCAGGCCGGCGAGCGTGGTCGCGTTCGACGATGCCCCCAACCGTCGTGCGAGAAAGCACACGCCCAAGGCTCCCCACGCCATGTGCAGCAAGCATTGCCAGTTGAAGAGGCTCGCGACCCAGCCTCGGCCGACCAACAAGAACAACCAGTTAGGGGGATAGAAGATTCCGTACAGCGGATCAGCGAAGACCGAAAAACCGAGCGCCTGGTAAGGGTTCCAGCGGGGAAGCTCGCCGCTTAGGAGGGATTCGCGCAAGAAAGCGCGCGCTGGAAAACCCCAGTGTGCGATGTCGCGAAAGAACAGGATCTGCCCGAAAAAGAGGGGCAGATAGGTCACACACAGGATCGCGAGCGTCCAGAAGAAGGGACGCCAGGGTGGCGGCATCGCTTTTGCCATTGGCTTGTGACGTCTCCTCCCGAAGCTAGATTACATCACCGCCGTTGCAGGTGGCGGCCAGGGTGCCGCAGGCGGCGCCGATGTCGCGGCCGCCAGCGTAGCGACGGACGAGGGGAATGGAGAAGCGGGACAGCTCGGCGCGGAACTCTGCGATTTCGGCGTCGGTGGGCGGGACGAATTGGCCGCCGGAATCGTTGACGTCGATCAGGTTGATTTTGACCTTCACGCCTTCAAACAGGCGGGCCAGTTCTTGGGCTGCTTGCTTGTCCATGGTGGCGCCGGCAACCGCGACGTAGGCCAGGGTGACACGGCCTTTGCTTGCGGCTGCGTGCTCGCGAATGGCCGGGACCAACACGTCCAACGGCCAGGTCTTCTCGATGGGCATCAGTTGCAGGCGGCGTTCGTGATTCGGCGCCCCGAGCGAGATGATCAGGCGGAATCGGTGCTTGTCAGCGGTGAAGCGGCGGATGGCCGGCACCACCCCGGCGGTGGAAATGGAAATTGCATCGGCGGAAATCGCCAAACCCGCCGGGTCGGACAGAATGCGCGCGGTGCGAATCACGTTGTCGTAGTTGAGCAGCGGCTCACCCATGCCGAGGAAGAGCACGCCGCGCGCAGGATGGTCGGCCTCTCTCGCCATGGCGTGAACCTGCGCCAGCATTTCCCAGGTGCCGAGGTTGCGCGCAAACCCGAGCTTGCCGGTCGCACAGAACGCACAGCCCAACGCGCAGCCCACCTGCGAGCTGATGCACAAGGTGTATTTCGCGGTCGGCAGAGCGACGAGTCCGCTGACGAGGCCCTCGCGCCGTCGTTCGCGCAGGGCTTTCGCCTGGTCGGGATCGGGAAGCGGAATGCGCACCGCCTCGATCAACGCGCCGTCGTTCAGTCGAAACAAATACTTCACGAAGCCGTCGGCCGCGCGGCGACGCTCGACGATGTCCAGGTCGGGGAAACTGGTGTCGCGGCGAAGCTGGCCGCGAACATCCGCCGACAGTTGATCGAGATCGTCGAGATTGTTTGCCCACGTGCGATGCACGCGCGCGAACACCTTGCGGGCTGCGCGTTCGCTGACACCATACTCGGCCAGGGCGGCGGCGATCGCCGGCCAGTCGAGATCGCGCAAGAGCAGCGGGGGCACGGCCAGGCCCCCTGCTACCTGCCGCTGGTCTCCCGGTGGAGCAGATCGAGAGGCGGCGCCTCGTTCTCCACCACGTAGCCGAACTCACGCTTGAATTCTTCCGCCGATTTCTTGGGTGAGCAGACCGCACCGAACATGGTCAACACCGCCGGCTCCTCGAAGTCGTCGCGTCGCAGACGGATCATGTAGCGACGAGCGATGGCGTAGCGGGTGGATTTGATGTCGACCATGCGCACGCGCGTGCGTCCGGTCTGCGGGTCGAGAAGTTGCGCGAAAGGAATCGGGACGAAATTCCCCGCCTGCAGCGACACCATGGCCGCATTGCCGCCGGAAAACAGGAACTTGGCCGCACAGTAGCCGAGGTCGCGCGTGTATTCCATGTCGTAGGGAACCGGGTCGGCACAGCGCAGCTCGTAGCCGATGTCCTTCGCCACGACGGTGACTTTCGCAACCCCGAGGTCGCGCAGGCGCGCATTCACGGCTTTCTTCAGGCCGTCACCGAGGTTCAGCTCGGAGATGCGAATGTGGCCGTGCTCGTCGTATTCGATGTTGCCCAAGCGCTTGATGTCCTCGTCGGGCAGGCCCTCGGCGAGCCCCTCCGCCAACACCGCGACGCCGTAGCGACGACCTTCCGCCAAGCGCTTGATGATGGCGCCGGCCAGGATGTCGACCAGCATGCGCAGGGTCGGCTTGTTGCGCGGGAATTCCTCCGGGATCACGGTCAAGGTCGCGCCGGCGGCCTTGCCGATGCCGAGCGCCAGGTGGCCGGCCTTGCGCCCCATCGCCACCACGAAGTACCAACGCGACGTGGTCTTGGCGTCGACCATCAGGTTCTTCACGAGCTCGACGCCCAGGTGGCGGGCGGTGTTGTAGCCGAAGGAATCCACCGACGGGTCGAGGTCGAGATCGTTGTCGATGGTCTTGGGGACGTGGACGACGCGTAGCTTACCGGCCGCCTTTTCGGAAACTTTCATGGCCGAATAGGCGGTGTCGTCGCCGCCGATGGTGATGAGCTGCGTGATGCCGAGCCGGTGCAGGGAATCCACCACCATCACCAGATCCTCGTCCTTCTTGGTGGGGTTGGCGCGCGAGGTCCCGAGGAAGGAACCGCCGCTGAAGTGGATGCGGCTGACGTCGCCGATTTGCAGCGGGCGGATGTCTTCCAGCCGCCCCTTCATCAGGCGGTCGAATCCATCGCGAATGCCGAGCACCTCTACGCCCTGCAAAAGCGCACGGATGGTTGCGGCGCTGATCACGCTGTTGATCCCTGGAGCAGGGCCGCCACCTACCAGAATGCCGAGTTTTTCCTTGGGCACGACGTCTCCTTCGCTTTGCGCTGTTGCGAGCGTGCGGAAGTTAGCACAAGGCGATGCGCAAAGGTCGTGCGAGTGGCGTGCGCCGTTCTCGCAGGTCTGGAGGTCAAAACCCGCCGCGCATGGGCTCGCGGGTGGGTTGCCGCCTCTTGCTGCTGGGCGCCTTGTCAGGTTGGGGCGGCTCCTCGCCGAGGGCGGTCAATTGCCGCTGGATTTGCTCGCGAACGCGCGGCGAAGACTCGACCGCAAGCTGCTTGTGCAGGAGCTCGGCGGCGGTCGAGGCGCGGGTCATACTGATGCCGAGGACGGCGTCGAGGCGAACCTCAGGGTCGTCGTTTTCGAAAAGCAGGAACAACCGGTCGGGGACATCCGAGCCGCCGATCCAGCCCAGCGCCACGGCGGCCCGCCGAAGCAGCAGCCGCTCCGTTTCGTCGGTTGCCTTGGCCTTGCTCTGAACCAGCTTGACCAAGAACTCCTGCACACTGGGCGAAGGCAGAAGTCGCAGGGCGGCCACGGCGCGGGCTCGGGTCAATCGAGGGGCATGCCCATCCGAGGCGATCGCCATCAACGCTTTCTCGGGCGCGGCCGCGAAACCCTGCAGCTCGGCCGCGGAAGGAACGTCGCGGGTTGCAAGATACGCTTCGATCTTCGCCTTTTCGGGCGCGTCCGGGCCGCCTTCGGGGGCGGACGGACCTGCCGATACGGCGAGGGCCGACAAAACGATGGCCACATACGTCAGAGACACGATGAGACGCTATCACATTGCTTAGGGTATAGTTTCGGCAACGCATCGCCTGGAGGGTTCAATGCATCGTCGCCGTCGCATCTCTCACTTGGTGGCTGTTGCCGCCGCGCTTGGTTTCACGACTGCTGCCTTTGCACAGGAAGCGACGGGGATGCAGGCGCCACCTGCGGATCCGGCAGGTTTGGGCGCTCCGCCGGCCCTGGGTCAAGCAGATGGCACTGCGATCGCGGGGGAGGGTGCGGCTGCCGTTGGCGACGCTTCGCTTGGCGCCAAGGCGAGGGAGTCGACGGGGGCCCTGTACGGCGTCGCGGCGCGCTGGCGGTACGTGATGGTGCCCGGCTGGTTCCTCGGCGCCTTTACCGACAAGAACGTGCCTCTTTACACTCCGGGTTGCTTCGCCTTAGAAGGCTTCCGCCGCAAGGTCGACAAGGACGATCCCAACCGAAGTTGGGAGTTGGTGGTGGGCGTCGGCTATCAGAGCATGAGTCCGCCCGATGGCTATTGGCTCGGCAAGGGCAAGAACCCCAACGTGGATGCTGACCTCGTGCAGACACCCGGTCTGTCGCTCATCACGATGGACGCTGCCTTCATCTCGCGCCAGTACTTCAATCCGTATTTTGGTATTCACTACGGCGCAGGCCTGGGGCTGGCCATCGTCCGCGGCAAGGTCATGCGAATCTCGGCCCAGTACGATCAAAAGACTGGGCAGTACTATGTCAAGAGCCGGGACGGAGCGCTGATCTGCGGTGCCGACCCGAAGACGTGCAGCCAGACGCTGCTGACCCAGAGCCAGGGGCCGGGGGATATGGCCGGCGATCCTCACCAATTTGAAGAACATTCTGTGCCTCCTGCCTTGCCGATCATCAACGTTCTCGTCGGCGTCGACGGCCGCGTTCCTCTTCCCAACAACCAGGCGCTCGAGTTCCGCCTCGAAGGGGGCTTCTTCGACGCATTCTTCGTCGGCTTGGCGATGGGCTACGTAATGTAGCCGGGCTAGTTCTTCAGTTTCTGGACGGGCGCTTCGCGCACAGTCGGGCGAAGCACCAGTCGGCCCCTTCCGCGCAGCACTTCGAGCGCAAGCGCCGAGCCAGGATTCGCCGATACGATGAAGGGGCGCAAGTCGTTCTTGTGCGCAAAAGGACGGCCGGGGCCACCGAGGACGATGTCGCCTGCACGCAGGCCTGCGCCCGCGGCCGGCGACTGCGGCGCAATCGAAGTGATCTGCGCAGAACCGTCAGCGAGCGCCAGCTTTTTGCGCCGGCCTCTGCTGACTGGCACGAAGGTGATGCCGAGCCAGCCTGGCTGGGTTGCGTCTGCGCGCTGGCGATCCTCCGCAAGCGGCGGGAATTTGTCCGCGCTGGATGGTTCTGCGATGCGAGGAAGCGAGGCCTTGATCGGCAAGGATAGGTCTTCACAGCGATCGAGTGCCTCGAATGCCTTGCTTTGCTCCTTCTTGTCCCGGATCCAGATCCGTCCGGCCGCGGTGGTGAGGACGAAACGCATGCGCATCAAAGCCGCGACTCTGATTTCGGTGCGGTAGCTGATCTCGTCGGCGGTTCCGAGCGCGGTCGTCAGTCGGTTGGCCTCGGTCAGGCGTGCGGCAGCCGACATCACGAACGGCCCAAGCTCGGACAGCAGCGAGGTTGCCAGCGATCGCAGGGCCTGGCTGTCCTGCCCGCGGAGCGCACGTTCGTCCACCCGACCTCGCCACGCAGGGTGGCTGGCCAGAAATCCGTCGAGGTTTGCCTGGTTGAAGTCGCCCAACGCTGCTTCCCAGATCTTGGCGTGCGCCTCCACCTGGTCGAGCAGCGCAAACAGTGCGTCTGCTTGATTGTCCAAATCCTGCAGGCCAGACGGTTTGTCCACGGCGTACGTGGCCGCAATGCGATCGATCTGCCGAAGCCCGCCAGCAAGAGCAGGATCCGCAAAGGCTTGGCGCAGCAGCGGCGCGACGAAGCCGGCTTCGTGCGCCGGTGACCCAGCGGCATGCGCCAGCTCTTCGGCCAGGTAGACGTCCGAGCTGCGCAACGGAATGTCGGGCGTCTCGTCGCTGACCATCACATCGGCGTGGGCCGCGGAAAAACGCCCGCGCCGTGCCAGCGCCGAAAGAAACTCGAACGAATGACCAACCGCCTTCTGTCCGCGCACCTCGGGATAGCAGCCATAGGCCGGGCGATCCGGCGTCGACGAGAAGTAACCGCAGGTGTGGCCACTCGGCACATGCCTGTGCTCGCGCGCTTCATGCAGGTACGCGAAGCCGCCGGAAAAACACTGTGACATCAGCGACACCACCCGGACTGAGCTGGGCAGGCGTGCGAAGAGCGAACCGAGCTTGCGTACCGAGATCGATTCGCGCGCTCCCCACAGGGTGATTCGATTGCCCAAGGGATCGCGGCGATCTTGCGTTCCGTGGTCGGTGACGTAGACCAGCAGGGTGTCGCCAGGATGCAGGCGCGTTCGCAATTCGTCCACCGCCCGCTGCACGCGGGCCAGCGTGGCTGGTCGCAGCTCGATGCCGGGCAGGGCGGAGTTTTCGTAGGTGGTAAGGTCACGCAAGATGGGGTCGAGTCGCGTGCCTTGCAGGAGCCAGGCGTTTTCCTGATCTACTTCGCGGGTTGCGAGATCCGGCGCGGGATCTGCTCCGTCGCCCGACAGGACCGTGATGTGGTCGCGCGGAATTCCGGCCGCGGACAGAAGCTCGACCAGCTGGCGCAGATGTCCAAGGTGCGAAGCAAAGTTGTCAACCTTGTCGCCACCGCCGTTGATGGCCAGCACATAGAGGCTGTCTTGAAGGCCTTCCTGGCTTGCCGCCAACCCGGGCGTCGCCATCGCAAATGCTGCAGCAGCCAGGCAAACGCTTCGCATCTAGGCCTTGGCAAGTCGCTGGGAAAGGCGCGTGCAGCGCAACGCCACCTCGGCATTGCGGATCGCGATTCGCAGCGCCTTGCTGGTGCCGACCAGTACCACCAATCGCTTGCCACGCGTGACCGCGGTGTAAAGCAGGCTGCGCTGGAGCATCACGAAGTGCTGGGTGTGCACGGGAATCACCACCGCAGGGTACTCCGAACCCTGCGACTTGTGCACGGTCGCTGCGTAGGCCAGGGCCAGCTCGTCCAGCTCGTCGCTTTCGAAGACGATCTCGCGTTCGTCGAAGCGGACCGCGACCTCGCCCGCCTCGCGTGCGATTCGCATGACCTGCCCGAGGTCGCCGTTGAACACGTCCTTGTCGTA
>PMLH01000036.1 GCA_003159055.1 Myxococcales bacterium | reverse complement strand
GTCGCCGAAAGGAACTGCACCCTTTGTCGTTCGTCAGAAAGGACTTCTCGTGTCGATACCATCGGCGACGCCGTGTGCGATGATAACAGATGATCGGAGCGAGGTCTGGACGCCACCACGCACCTGGGCGGCGAGCGGTCCAGTCCCGTCTCCAACGATTTCCGCTTCGACCCTTGCCTCGTCCCGGCGCCAGCCCTAGATTCGGCCCCATCATGCCTGCGAGGCGACTTTGCCAATAGCCGACGTTCAGCCTGACCAGGCGGCGGGGCGGAATGCGTTTTCGCTGGTGCTCGTGTCGCTGATGAAGGGCGTGGTCCACGCAGAGGCCGAGCTTAAGAATTGGCAGGCGCTGCTCGATTTGCAGGCGCGGGTGCGCGATCACGTGGCGCCGCTCGGATTGGAGTTGATAGTCGACGAGGCCGAGGGCTATGCGTATCTGCGCCAGCGGGTGGTCGGCGAAGGTGAACCTGATCTGCCGCGCTTGGTGCCGCGCCGGCCGCTCGGTTTCCAGGTCAGCCTGCTGCTGGTGCTATTGCGCAAGAAGCTCGCCGAATCGGACGCGCAGGGCGACAGCACGCGCATCATCTTGAGCCGCGAGCAGATCGCGGACTTGGTGCGGGTCTTCCTTCCCGATAGCGGCAATGAAGCACGCCTGATGGATCGCTTGGATGCGCATCTCAACAAGGTGGTCGAGATGGGATTCCTGCGCCGGTTGCGCGGCAAAGGCGGCAAAGACGGCAAAGACGGCAAAGACGGCGAGTTCGAGGTCGAGCGCATCCTCAAGGCCTTCGTGGACGCCCAGTGGCTTTCGGAATTCGATCGGCGGCTCGCCGCCTACGCCGAGCATCTGAAGAACGAGTCTGCGGGCGCAGAAGACGCAGAGCCATGACCGAAGTAGCACAGAGCGCACTCGATTTCGCCGCTTCCGATGAGCGCGCGGGCTTTCGTCTGCACCGCCTGGAAATCTACAACTGGGGCACCTTCAACCAGCGCATCTGGACGCTTGCGCCGGGCGGAGACAATACCCTTCTGACCGGCGACATTGGCTCGGGCAAGTCGACGCTGGTCGACGCCATCACCACCTTGCTCGTGCCACCCCAGAAGATCGCATACAACAAGGCCGCCGGGGCCGAAACGCGCGAGCGCACGTTGCGCTCGTATGTGCTTGGCCACTATAAGACCGAACGAAGCGACGTCGGGCTTTCGGCGCGGCCGGTGTCCTTGCGCGACGGCAACAGCTATTCGGTTCTGCTGGCGCGCTTTTACAACCAAGGCTACGACCAGACGGTGACGCTGGCGCAGGTGTTCTGGCTTAAGGATGTGGACGGACAGCCGGCACGGCTCTTCGTGCTGTCGGACGGGACGCTCTCGATCGCCGAGCACTTTTCCAATTTCGGCCAGGACATGGCTGATTTGCGCAAGCGTTTGCGCCGGCTGGCCAAAACCGAGATTTTCGATTCGTTTCCGCCCTACGCGGCGGCGTTTCGTCGTCGCTTCGGCATCGAGAACGACCAAGCGCTGGACCTGTTTCACCAGACCGTGTCGATGAAGTCGGTGGGCAACCTGACCGATTTCGTTCGCCAGCACATGCTGGAAGCGTTTCCCGTCGAAGAACGCATCGAGGCGCTGGTGCATCACTTCGACGACCTCAACCGCGCACACGAGGCGGTGCTGAAGGCCAAGGCGCAGATCGCGCGCCTTTCGCCCATCGTCGAGGACGGGCAGGAACACGGCCGGGTTTCGGCCGAGGCCGAGTCGCTGCGCAACTGTCGCAATGCCCTGCACGTTTACTTTGCCCAGCACAAGGCGGTCTTGCTGGACAAGCGCCTCGGCAACCTGCAAGTCGAGCTGGCGAAGTTGGAGGCGCGCATCGCCGAGGGTGCCGAGGAGCGGCGCGGCCAGCAGGCCGCGCGCGACGAGCTGAAACGCGCCATCGCCGAGAACGGCGGCGACCGCATCGAGCGCATCAAGACGGACATCGCGGGAAAGCAGATCGAGAAGGACGCGCGCTCGCGCCGCGCCGACCACTACGCTCACCTGGCAGCCGCGGCGGGGTTGCGGCTTCCTGCCGATGGCGACGCGTTCCAGTCCAATCGTCGTGCGCTTGCCGAGGATGTGGAGACATCGAAGGCTCGCCAGGGCCGGGTGCAGAATGCGGTGACCGAGGTCGCGGTCGAGCTGCGCGGCCTCAAGGATCAGCACGGCGAGATTTCGCGTGAGCTGGCGTCGCTGCACGCGCGCCGGTCGAACATTCCCTCGCGCATGCTGGAGATCCGCGCCGCGCTCTGCCGGGCGCTCGACTTGCAGGACGAGGATTTGCCCTTCGTCGGCGAGCTCATCCAAGTGCGCCCCGAAGAGCGGGACTGGGAAGGCGCCATCGAGCGGCTGCTGCACAACTTTGGCTTGTCGCTGCTGGTGCCCGACCGGGACTACCCGCGCGTGGCCGAGTGGGTGGATCGCACGCACCTCGGCGAACGGCTGGTCTACTTTCGCGTGGTCAACCAGCGCGCCACCGCTGTCGCGAGCACCCCGGCGGCGGTGCTGCACAAGGTGGCCATCAAGCCGGACTCGGCCTTTTACGTCTGGTTGGAATCGGAGGTTGCGCGCCGATTCGACCACGTCTGTTGCGACAGCCTGGAACAATTCCGGCGCGAAAAGCAGGCCATCACGAAGAACGGTCAAATCAAGACCGCAGGCGGCCGCCACGAGAAGGACGATCGCCATCGCTTGGACGACAGGTCGCGCTACGTGCTTGGTTGGTCGAACGAAGCCAAGATCGCTGCCTTCGATGCGGAACGCGAAGCGCTGGAGGCGCGCATGCAGGCGATCGCTGCCCGTCTGGCTGGATTGCAAGCCGAACAGGGCACACTGGCCGAGCGGCTCGCGCAGTTGCACCAGCTGTCGGCGTTCGAGGAGTTTCGCGAACTCGACTGGAAACCGCTGTCAGCCGAGATCGAGCGCTTGGACAGCGAACGTCGCCAACTGGAGGCAGCCTCGGACGTCTTGCGCGCGCTCGAGGAACAGCTGGCCGCGCTGGAGGAGCGCATGCGCGCGACTGAGGCCGAGCAGGACAGAGACGTCCGTGAGCTCGCCACCACCCGCTTCAAGCACGAGCAAGCCACCTCGCTGCGCCAGGCGTGCTTGGCCTTGCTCGACGCCACCGCCGCCCTTGTGAAGACACGCGATTTTGCACGCCTGGACGAAATGCGCGACGAGGCACTGGGCCCGCACATACTGACCGTCGAGTCGTGCGATGGTCGCGAGAAGGATCTGCGCGATTGGTTGCAGAAAGAGATCGATGCGCGCGACCAACGGCTGCGACGCCTGGAAGAAAAGATCGTTAAGGCCATGGAGGCGTATCGGAAAGACTACCCGGTCGAGACGCAGGAGATCGATGCGCGCATCGACGCCGCGGGCGAGTTCGGCGGCATGCTGGCCCGTCTGACCCAAGACGACTTGCCCCGCTTCGAAGCCAAGTTCAAAGAGCTGCTGAACGAAAACGCCATTCGCGAGGTGGCCAATTTCCAGTCGCAGCTCCACCGCGAACGGCAAACCATCCGCGAGCGCATCGTGGCCATCAACCGCTCCCTGCGCGACATCGACTACAACCCGAATCGCTACATCGCGCTCGAAATCGTGGCCGCGCAGGATGCTGACATTCGCGATTTCCAGCAGGATCTGCGCGTCTGCACCGAAGGCGCGCTGACCGGCTCCGAGGATTCGCTCTATTCCGAAGCCAAGTTCTTGCAAGTGAAGAGCCTCATCGAGCGCTTTCGCGGTC
>PMLH01000326.1 GCA_003159055.1 Myxococcales bacterium | reverse complement strand
CCACAGAAGATGGTCACATGGTGCACGAGCTGTTCGCCCTGGCGCAGGATCTCTTTGTAGATGGTCCGATGCCCGATGGTGTCGATGGAGATCGAGAGGGTGAAAATGGCGGCGCCGATGGGCACCAGCCAGACCTGCGGGGGAAAGACGACACCATGGAAATGGCCGAAGAAAACGAACCCACCCGTCGAGAAGACGAGCCCGAGCATGAGGCCCACCCAGGTGAGGTAGACGGCCCAGTCCCTGCGGGTAGACTCGCGAATTCTGCCTACGTAGATCAGAAAATCAGAGAGGAACGATGTCATGGGGATACCTCAGCACGAAGTCTATGCGGGCCGCACGGAAACGGCCACGGGCACGCACAAGCCGTTCAAAGGCCGTGGCGAAGACGGCCTTCGTGAGCAGCCCGCCCGGCCATGACGTTGTAATCGCGAGCGGCAATGCGACCGCCTATCGCCGTGAACACGAGCCTCGCGGTGCGCACGCCGAGGGCGCAGCGGGAAGAGAGGGCGGCGACACCTCGATCACCGGATCGGTAGTAAGCGTCCGCCTCGGCGAGCAAACGCCGCGCGACAAGGCTTCGGTTCACTTGAACACCCGGCCAAGCGCGGCCCGCAAAGAAATGCCCGGTGGTGGGCGACCGACCAGTAGGCGCGCCCGGTCGGCCATGGTGATGTCCATGGCGTAGAACCGTTCAATCGTGCTTGTCGGCAGGCGGTAGAAGCGCTCGAACACATTCCACCTCTCGGCGGGGCTGACGGCACCGAAGAGCATTCGATTGAGCAGGTTGAAGAAACGCGCCTGGCTTTGCCGGCGGTCAAGCAGGCGCTTCCACCCTTTTTCAAGCACCTTGCCTGGGTCAAGCGACGAAACGTGTGTGGCCAGACGAAGCGCGACCGGAAACGAGTAAGCCGTTGTCGGGTGAAACCAACCACCGGCGTAACCTCCGACGAGGACGCCGTCGCGAATCGCGCTCGCCTCGGCGCGGGTGGTGAGCGGCAGCACGCCCGATTCCTCGCGTAAGACCTGCGCGACCCGCAGGCCGATCCGCTGCGCGTAGGCAAGGATTTCCCGGCGCAGGTCTTCGCGATCGAGATCCGGCGAGTCGGAATAGTACGTGTCCTCGACGAGAAAACGATCCGGGGCGAACGGCAGCGTGTAGAAGAACCGGTATCCATCGGTCTGCGGCACAGTGGCGTCCATCAACTTGGGCACGAATTCCGCGCGCGGTTCGGCCAGCGCGACTTCGAGGCCGACGAACTTTTGGTAGGCTACTTGGCCCGAGGCTTTGAGGCGTTCCGGCCCCCGGCTGTCGATGACCAGGGTGGCCTCAAGCGTGCGCCCATCGGCGAGCTGGACCGTGTTCGCCGTAACTTGTTCGACCGACACGCCGTAAAGGATGGCCGCGCCGGCTGACGAGGCGACCCGTTCCGTGACCACCTGATGAAGCCGGTCGGAGGTGATGCCGGCGTAGGCTAGGTCGAGGCGACGGGTCAGGTTTGGAAACGCGACTTCATAAGCCGGCCAGCGGTACGCGACCAACGGGTCGACGAACGGGCGAGCCTCGTCCGGCACGTCTCGCGCATGAAAGCACCACAAGTGGTTGCCGCCGAGTCGACGCTCCCGTTCGATGATCGCGAAGCGCGCCTGCGGTCGGCGTTCGAGCAACGCCATCGCGATGAGGGCATTCTGCAGCCCCCCACCGACGAGAAGACAGTCGAAATGCGTGGCGCGTGGCATTCTGGTGGCACCGTTCGCCCTGTTCCAAGACGCAAACACGTCTATGCTTGTATCGAGATCGTGTCAACCACAGCGCAGCGCAAGCGCATCCTCTTCGTCGCAGAAAACGCGACGATGGCGCAAGTCGTGCGACTGGCAGTTCTTGCCCACGGTCTCGACCCTGTCCGATACGACGTGCATTTCGCCTGCGCGGGATTTGACCCCCTGATTTTTGCGGGCACATCCTTCGCACAACACGACATCTTCTCCCTGCCACGTGCGACGGTGGAACGAGCCTCGGCCAAGGGCAAGGCGATCTACAGCGCGGCCGTGCTCGAACGCTATGTGGAGCAAGAATTGGCGCTCTTTGCGCAGGTGAAGCCTGACGCCGTGGTCGGAGACTTTCGGGTGGGCGAGAAGATGGCGGCGAAGTTTTTCCCCCGGGTCATGCCCAAGGTATTCGCCGCCTTCGCCAAGCCCATCAACACGGTTCGCAAACGCCACGGTTTGCCTGCCATCGGAAGTCTGCTCGAAGTCCTCACCCACGGCGACCGAACCCTCTTTCCCGATACGCCATTGCTTGTGCCTACCGCCGGCTCACCATCCACGCATGTCTATCTCGGACCTGTTCTGTGGAGCCCCGAGGTGCCGCTTCCCGATTGGTGGAACTCGGTCCCCAATACGAAGCCGATTGTCTACGTCACCCTGGGCTCGTCGGGAAAGCACGACCGTCTTCCCATTGTGCTTGGCGCCCTCGCCAAGCTTGACGTGTCGGTTCTGTTATCGACCGCGGGGCGCGACCTTCCCCGCGATTTGCCGCCGAGCGTGTTCGCCGCCCCGTATCTTCCAGGGGACAAAGCAGCGGCGCGCTCCGCGCTGGTGATTTCAAACGGCGGAAGCACCACCGGCTACCAAGCGCTGGCGAGTGGCGTGCCGGTGCTCGGCATCGCCTCGAATCTCGACCAGTTTCTTGCCATGACGGCCATAGCGGCCTCCGGCGCAGGGATCTTGCTTCGCGCCGGATCGCTAAGGGAAGCATCGGTGCGCGATGCCATCGGACGGATGCTCTCCGAACCCACCTTCGGCCAAGCAACGAAGGACGTGGCCAGCGATTTCGCTCACTACGACAGTGTGCAACAGTTCGAGGGCCAAATCTCGGATCTGGTTGTCTAGATAGCTAAAGTGCGGAATGTCCGCGCTCACAGCTGCGCTCCCGTCGGGGATTCGTCGTCCTATTTGCCACCGTAGACGCCGACCACGCCCAGGGTGAAGCCCAGATACTGATCGACCGCACCGGTCGCGCTGGTGCCGTTGGCGTTGTTCGGGCCGGGCACGAGGGCGCCGAAGCCGTACCGGCGATAGTCGACGCCGCCGCGGATCGCCAGCCACGACGCGATGCCGACGCCGAGGAAGAACGAGCCATCCATTCCGTAGTTGACCGTGGCGTTCGGAAAGTAGTGCGAGGACCGCACCCGTACCTCACCGTCGCCCGGACTGGTGACCAGGCGGTAGCCCGCCTCGGCACCGATTTCGAGGAAGCTCCACAGATGGAAGCGGCCGCTGGCCGCAATGCGCACGCCTTGGTACGCAACATTAGGCCATGCCAAATTCCGCCGAGGGCTGTTCGGGTCTGCGGGATCGCCCATCGCGAAGATGTGCTGGAAATAGCCAGCGCCGAGGCCGATCGCCCCTGACGACAGTGGATAGCGTGCTTGCGCGCCGAGCACCAAGTCGCGCGCGTAGGTGGGATAAGCAGGATTACTGCCGGTCGTGAGCGCCGGATTGAATTCTCCTAGGAAGAAAATGCCCACGTACGTGAAGGGGAACCACGCCAGGCGGCCCTGGGGCACAAGCAGGAACCGTTCGCTGTAGGTAGCTCCGGCGGAGGATGGGGTAAACGCGAATGCACGCTGCAAGAATCGGCCACCGATCTCGACTTCGAGAGCGTGCAGCGTGGGGGCTTTGTTCCCGCGCGGCTTGGTCTTGTCCGCGTGTTCGCCTGAGGGCTTTTCCGGGGCTCGCGCCTGGTCCGTCTCGCCGTCCGCCTCCCTGTCTTTGCTGGCCATCGGCTTCGCCGGAGCCGCTGTTGCCTCGCTCTTCTCATCGGCTGGAGCGGGCGTGGTGTCTGCAGGCGCTCTGGCCAACTCCTCCGAGCGTTCGCCCGCTCCTTGCGCAGATGCGGCAGGCGCTTGCGCGACGGTCAGCCAGGCGTCCTTCCTCGGCGGCTCGGTTCCTCGAATGGTCGAGCCTAGCTTTCGCCACAATCCGGCAGCCGCTGCCGCAGCCAGCT
Source organism: Myxococcales bacterium (assembly GCA_003159055.1). The sequence continues at coordinate 3,671 of PMLH01000326.1, read as the reverse complement.
TGCTTGGCGGGCCTTTGGCCGAGAAGCTCTCTCTCCCAGCGATCGATCCGTCGAGACCGTTGCGCACGACCACCTCGACCCGGCGCTTGCCACGAACCCCCGACGATATGGCCGGCTCCACGATACCGTCCACGCGCAATTTGCGAGCCAACGCGACCCAGTCGCCATCGGATGACGGCAGCCCCTTTGCGACCGCCTTCTTTACCGCCCCGCCGGTGAGCGCTTGGATCTTCTGCTTCTTGAGCGCGTTGGCGATCTTTGCCGTGACGATCACATCCTTGGGCGTCCCGTCCGTCGGCGGCAGCACGGCGATTCGCTTTTCCCCGCCGACCTTGGGCTTGGCCAGCACGGGCGTGGACAGCACAGCGACCCCGAAGAGCGCCGCCAAGACGATGCCACTCGATCTAACAAAGCCCGTTCCGGATCGACCCGTGTGTCGCATGAGAGCTCCTCGGTACTTTCGTGCGGCAGCGCCGGGCGCTGCTGCCCAGGGACCCGCTTGGACATCAAGCGGAATCCCAAACTACCTCCGAGCGACACGGCCGTCGACCATTCTTTGCCGTGCTGCGAACGAAGACATTCTGAACTTCTTGTTCGCAATTGCGCGTGCGCCGGCACAAACCGGCGAGATGTTATGGAGGGAGAAGCCATACGAAGAAGGAGTAGCGAACCACTTCGACCCCGAGTCATGCGTAGGCTTGCCCGCAAGGACAGCGGCGAACGAGGTCGACGCCACCGCCCGGTGCGTTTGTTGAGTACTTCGGTACGTCGAGTGATTCGGTTGCCGTGGTCAATCTTTACGTCCCGGGCGTCACCGTTGACTCCACTCGTCGCAGCCCATAGCGAGCGTAGCCTACCCAGCCGACGCCAACCGCGGTCTGGCTTACACACACTCCGCCCAAGTCCACCCCGTCCAGTACCATGCCGGGCGCAACGTCCGCCCTTTGCATCCCGCGTCGTGCGGAACATCTGCGTCGGTCGAGCGTCGGTCGGGCCGGCGTATCAAATTTCGGTCATTCGTGGCATTATTCACCCGTTTCGGACCAGCCTCTCCTAGTCGCACCGTCTCGCACGTCCGCCTGGATGCTCTACGACATGTTGAACCGCCCAGTGGAAGCAGATGCAATCTACATCGCCGGTGACCATGATGTGTATGTCGCTGGGAGCCTCGCGGGCGGCGGCCTGATCTGGCGGTATCCGTCGAGCCTGTGTGGTAACAGCGGGACTTGCTATTCACCCAACTGCGCTCGCCCTGCCGCCACCATCACCCCTGCGACCTCCAACCTGCTGGCGATGTCCGGGGACGGGACCAGCAGCGTCGTCGCGGCTGGCGATAATGGCTACGTGGTGAAGACGAATCTCGCCGGATCCACCTTCTGGAAGCACACCCTCCAGAACGTGAACCTGAAAGGCATTGCCGTGGACCAGAGCGGTTACATCTACGTCGTCGGCGAAACGACCTCTTCGGTATCGACCCAGACTGGGGACGCGTTCGTAGCCAAGCTGACGCCATAGCTGGTACATCCCGGCCGCGTAGATCCCATCTTCCACGGCCGTGCCGGGGCCGCGGTAGCCATTTCCGCCCGTGAAAAGTGTGCCATCAAGCCGCGCTGGCCATACCGGCCCGGGGCTGTCCAGGTTTTCGTCGCCGTCAGTGACGTGCCTGGGGTCAACCCCTCGATTGACCACTTCGTACCGGCGGCGGTTACCATGACATCGGGGACTACTCTTCCTCCTTTGGAAACACAGGTCTCGCAGCCGCCTTGTCGAGTGCTGGGCGGCCCGGCTCGAGTGAGTACAAGTACGCTGGCATCGGCTGCGGCAGCGGAGCCTCAGCAGCGGCGTCCACAACGGTTGGCGGAAACGAGACCATGTAGAGTGGCTGACCTGGGAATGGCTGACCTGGCCCCAGATACGGCGGCAGCGGGGCGGAAATGTCCGCGCTGGTGTCTCGCCGGCCCGAGCCCGCATCGAGCGTTCCCGGGCCAGCCTCCGACTCGACATCCGGTTTCGCCTCGGGCGCGCTGTCGGGCATGTCCGAGATCATCAGGTACGGCGGGTAGATCGGCGGAAGATCCAACGTCAGCGCGGTGTCCGAGGGCGTGGTGGCGGCATCCGAGACCTGCGCGCTTGTGTCGGCTCCCCCGTCGGCAGAGCCAGCACGAAGTGAGTGTCCGTCGCAGCCCGACAGGGAAAGCCCGAGACCCATCGTGGTCGGCACAACCACGGTCTGCGCAGTTCGCTTCAGGAAGCGCTCGATCCGTTCCCGTATTTCCTTTTCCTTCATCTCAAGCTCGGCCCCGCAATTGTACCCCAAACGCGGAGGTAACGTGGTGGCAAGGTTCACCTGAGGGCGGGTGTCCACCNNTTGCCAGGAACCCGGAGTTCCGGGCGTCATTCCCCAGTCCGTACGGAATTTTTTCGGCGGACAAGCCGCGCCGCAATGACGGGTTCGCCGATTTCCGACGAACTGCACGATCCCTTGATGCATTTGAAATGGCTTGCGCCCCATACTTTGTTGTTGTCTCCTTCCCTTAGCTCGGACGTCAGTTGGGCGACGGAGCAGACTAGCCGAGACTTATCCAGGTTTGGGGCGGTTCTGACGCGCGGGGGCCGCACCGGGACCAACGTCAACATGCAGTCAAGGAGTCTCCAATGCGAAGATCGGTGTTATTAATTGCGGGTGTCTCGATAATAGCTATCGGGTGCTCGTCCAGCAGCGGCGGTGGCAACGGCGGCAACGGCGGCAAGACCGGCCCAGCCAGCACGGGTGGGTCGACCACGACCAGCAGCGGGGGAAGCACCAGCTCTGCAGGCTCCGGCAGTGGCGGCGTCTCGAGTAACGGTGGCATAACCCAGGCGGGAGGCGCGGGCGGCGGAGGCAAGACCGGAAGCGGGGGCTCGACCGGATCGGCCACAGGAGGCAAGACCGGCGCTGGCGGCGTAGCCAGCATTGATGCAGGCGGCGCGGGGAGATCGGGCATTGATGCTGCGATGGGGAACGAGGTGGGCCTGCCGGCCGACGGCAGGATCGCAGTCGAAACCGGTGGCGGAGCGAAGGAGACTGGTGGCGGCGGAGCGACAGAAGCGGGCACGACACCGGCCGGCAAGTGCTCGCGCACCACTCTGCAGGCGGCCGTCGACAGCTACGTCAAAGCCCTTCAGACCAGCGACGCGACCCAAATGAAGCTGGCCGCTTCGGTGAAATACACCGAATCCGTGTCAGCACAGAGCGTGGACAAGACCGTCCAGCTGGGCCAGGGGATTTGGCAAACCGCCATGCCCGACGCCAAGGCTGGCAAGGGCTTGCTCGACGAGGACGACTGCCTAACCTTCACGGAGGTCTTCAGCAAGGGCAGCCATCCCTATGTGCTCGGAACCAGCCTGACGGTCCAGGCAGACGGCACCATCACCCAGATCGCCACCATTATCAACGACGACGGTGACTGGAATTTCGACGAAGCGGCCTACCAGACCTGTTCGGACAGCGAAGACTGGGGCATCCTGGCCGACGCCGATCAAACCCCGGCTGACAAGCTGAAGGAGTATGCACAGGACTACTTCAACCTGTTCTCCGACAAGAATGCGACGCCACCGCCTTGGGGCAGCCCGTGCTATCGACTGGAAGGAGGCAAGGGGTGCACTCCGCAGGGCGACAAGTCGAGCCCTAG
>PMLH01000500.1 GCA_003159055.1 Myxococcales bacterium | reverse complement strand
CCGCGCTCGGTGAAATTCAATCCGTTGCGCACGGTGCGGCCCACCCCGTCGTAGGGCACCCAGCGCAGCAAGGACGTATCGACGCCACCTTGGAACATCAGGTCCTCGAGCAACCGACCCACGGGATTGTCAGCCAGCGCGGTGAGGACGGCGGTGCGCATCCCGAAGCAGCGCCGCAGACCGCGCGCGACGTTGTACTCGCCCCCGCCCTCCCAGACGTCGAAGTGCCGGGTCGTGTGAATGCGCCCAACCCCAGGATCGAGGCGCAACATCACCTCGCCCAGGGCGACCAGGTCCCAGCGACAATCGGATGCTTCTTTGATCTGTACCATTGGAAGGCTGTCTCTCCGGCTGTTGGTTGGCGTGCCTGCGGGGTCGGGATGCTAGCCCGACGAAAACGCGGCGAAGAGTACAACAAACCCCGTTGCATGACGAGACCCCTACCCGCGCATGAAAACATGCGGCGGCACGGGCTCGTGGTAGGCGCCGCGCAGCTTGAACCTGCGCTCCAGGTCGGCGATGGCAACGTCGGCCAGGTCGACGTTGTAAAGCTGGTGCATGTTGTGGAGCCCGCCCGGTGCAAACACGTTGATCTCCAGGATCTTGTCGCCGACGATGTCCAGGCCGACCAGGTAAAGCCCATCGGCGACGAGGCGTGGACGGATGGTCTCGCACAGTTTTCGCTCGGCCTTGGTCAGTCGGCAGCGCATGCGCGACGCGCCCAGGTGCATGTTGTTGCGTATGTCATCGCTGGCATGCAGTCGACGGTAGACCGCGACGTGTCCGTCGGCCTCGAGCGGAATGCCGGCAAGCATCAGCACCCGTTTGTCCCCCCGCGCCGCCGCTGCGATGTATTCCTGCGCAATCAAATAGCCGCTGCTCCGAACGGTAGAAATGATCTGCGCCAAGTTGGCGGTTTCTCCCCGCCCGACGAAGAATACGTTCTGACCGCCATAGCCGAACAGCGGCTTGATGATGGCCGCGCCATCGAGCTCGCGCAGAAACGCGCGCACACGATCCGCAGAACAGGTGATGAGCGTCTTCGGTCGTATTTCCGCCGGGAAGCCGGCCAGGTACATCTTCGAGCCTGCCCGCCGCAACCCATCGGGATCGTTGAGAACCATCACGCCGGCTTCCTTCAGGCGGCGTCCCAGCTCAATGGCCGGGTTGACGCGAATGGATCCGCCGTCGCCGAGGTTCGGGTTGTTGCGCAGAAGCACGACATCGAACTTGGCGAGCGATACGTCCTCGCTCTTCGCGGATGGCGTCTTCAGGGCGGCAGCCAGCGACGCCGGCTCGCGGCTCGAGGAGGCGGGAGCTCTGACCACACGTCCGGTGACCTCGCGCTCGTGGGACAAGTCATCGACCGAAACGAACGCAACGTCGTGGCCCCGCCGGAAAGCCGCCGCGGCCAGATAGACGGTCGTGTAGCTGGGGCGGAGCGTCCGCGTGTGGTTGACGACGAAAAGAACGTGCATGGGTTGCAGGGGGCGAGGCTTGGGGCCACTATCCCACAGCGCTCAAGACTGGACCAGATGGCCGCCCAGGGCGCGGCCTGGTAGTCTAGAGTTAGCATGTCCGGTGCCAAGACTAGATTCGGCTTCGCTGGCGATGGCTCCGAGCCACCCGACTCGGACGAGGCTCGTGGTGCGCGGACCATCCTAGGCCGCGACCTCCATCTGCAGATGCCGCCGGCATCGGCGCCGCCCGGCCGCCCGGTGCCATCAGCGACAGTCCCGGTGGCGCGGGCCCTTCCCACGCCGATTCCACGCGCGCTGACTCCAAGGTCGCGCGCGGCGGTCCCCGTCTACCAGCCGGAGGAAACCACGGCCGAGTTGCCATCGCGCAGGCCATCGCGCCCTAGCAAAAGCCGGCTGGCTCTATTTCTGGGACGCTGGACCAAGAGCGGACGCTTCGTGTCGCAAAGCCAACTGTCGGCCGGTGACAAGAATCTCGACATTCCTCGCGATCCTCTGGCGCGCAATATTCTTCTGGTTCTTGCAGTGGCCCTGGTGACGTTCTTGCTGACATTGCTGCTGGTCAAGCTGCGCCATCACGTTGCCAACCCTTCCGCACCAGCTAGCGCGATGGTCCTTGCGGGCAAGGCCAAACCCGCAATGTTGGAAGGCGTAACCCCGCCGGAGCACCCCAAGAACGAGCTGCTTCCCTTGAGGCCGTAGCCGATCGCAGGGTTTCCATCAAATTCAACCGGCGCTGTCCGGATTCCTTGCTCGTGCCCAGCCAACATGGTACGGCATGTGATCCCATGGAAATACGCTTGGATCAGATCGATCCCGACGCGCTGCGAGTCGTTCAGCGCCTGCGTCGCTACCAGCACAAGGCCTACCTGGTCGGCGGTTGCGTGCGCGATCTTCTGCTCGGCCGCAAGCCGAAGGATTTCGACGTCGCCACGTCGGCGACGCCCAACGAGATTCGCCGCTGCTTTCGCAATTGCCGCATCATCGGGCGCCGCTTCCGCCTGGCGCACGTGTTTTTCGGTCGCAAGATCATCGAGACCGCGACCTTCAGGGCAAATCCCCGCGCCATCGAAGACGAGCAGCCGGCAGACACAAACGGGAATGGCGAGCCACAAAACACCGACCTGCTCATTCGCCACGACAACGTCTTCGGAACCGCAGAGGAGGACGCCCGTCGTCGGGATTTCACCATCAACGGGCTGTTCTTCGATGTCGAGTCGGCCCAAGTCATCGACCACGTAGCCGGCCTGCCCGATCTGGAAGCGCGCCTGGTGCGCACCATCGGGGATCCCGACATTCGCTTCCGCGAAGACCCGGTTCGTATTCTGCGCGCCGTGAAATTCGCCGCGCGATGCGACCTGACCATCGAGGGCGAAACCTACCGGCGCATGATGGACCACAAGGCCGAGTTGGCCAAGTGCGCGCAGGCGCGCGTGACCGAGGAGTTCTACCGGCTGTTGCGCGCAGGCGCGGCTCGGCGATCGTTCGAGCTGCTCGTGGAAACCGGATTGCTCGAGTTCTTGCTGCCCGAGCTGGCGCAGGCCTGGAGCAATCAAAGCGACGACCCCGAGGTCAAGCAGCGCATCCAGCGCTTCTGGGCGTACCTGACCGCCCTCGACGAATCGATCGCCACGCGCGGGAAGACCCCATCAGATGCCATGATTCTGGCGACCTTCCTCTTGCCCCCGCTTCGCGACGTGCTGTCCCCGGATGGGCAGCCGTCCCAGAACATTGCCCAGATCGTCGGACAATCGGTCGAGCCCATCCTTGCACGGCTCAAGGCTTCGCGGCGCGATTCGGAGCTGTGCCGGCAGATCCTTCTGACCTTGCGCTACCTTCTGCCGTCCAACCCGCCGAGGCGCCGCCCGTCGCGGCTAAGCGGCCGACCCTTCTACCAAGATGCGGTCTGGCTCGCCGCCATCGTTGCTCGCGCCGAGGACTGGACGCTGCCCGAAGATCTGGCAGCAACCGTGAATCCCGTGGCGGAGGCCGTGGCCGCCGACGAGGAGTTGCCGCCCGAGCTGATGGTCGACGTCGACGGTGGCTCGGGTCGCGAACACCGCGATCGCCGCGGCCGCTCTGGGCAGAACGAACGGCAAGACGAGCGACGAAACGGCCGCAATGATCGGAATGACCGAAATGATCGAAACGATCGTCGTCCCGACGGCCAGGCCGCCATCAACAGCAGCGCACCAGAACGCTCCCTGCGGGAAGAAAGAACGCCTCCATGGGCGCCCGGTCCCGCGATTCGCACGCCCATTCCCGACCTCGCCGATCTGGGACCGCTCCCCATGTCGCGCCCCGCTTTTCTAGGCCGCGGCGGCTTCGGCGGTCGCTGGTCCGTCTGCTCGGATTGATATACCGGCGCCGGAACCGGTGGCCGATGGCCGGATCCGCCGCCGGATCCGGTTCCGGATTCGGTTCCGGCTGCCGGTTCCCGATCGAATCAAGTCAGCGTCGATACCTCGTTGGATCCGAGACGCCCGCCTGCTCGAAGCCACGCCGGCGCAAGATGCACGAGTCACATTCGCCGCACGCCGATCCATCGGCCGTGGGATCGTAACAAGAAACCGTCACACCGTAATCGACCCCAAGCGCGGCCCCTCTTCGAATAATATCGGCCTTGCCCATCGCAACCAGCGGGGCGACAAACTGGATGGGCCGGCCGGCTACGCCCACCTTGGTCCCGAGGCGAGCCACCTCTTGCATCGCCGCCAGCCATTCCGGCCGGCAATCGGGATAGCCTGAGTAGTCGAGCGCGTTGATCCCAAGCGCGATTTCGTCGGCGCCGATGGACTCTGCAAGCGCGAGGGCGTGTGCTGCAAACAGCGTGTTTCGCGCCGGAACGTAGGTGGAGGGAATGCCGGCGCCGATGTCGTGTTCGCTGCGGCCCTTGGGAACCTCGCCTTGCCCGATCAGCGCCGAGCCGGACAAGCATTGGACGTCGATGGAACAGATCCTGTGCGATGCTGCCCCGAGGTTTTGGGCAATTCGCTTCGCGGATTCGATTTCCACGCCATGCCGTTGGCCGTAGCGAAAGCTCAGCGCGTGGCATTCCTTGCCCTCGGAACGGCAAAGGGCAAGAACCGTGGCGGAATCGAGGCCGCCCGAAAGCAACACGATGGTTGGCATGACCCGAGGTTATTGCATACTCCCGCGCATGACAGCCCGCCAAAGCTTCTCTCGCAACGACGCACAGGCTGGCTGTCGCGAGCCGTTCGTCGATGCCGAGCTTTACGACTACGAATACCGGCGCCGCCGCGCCGACATCAACTTCTATCGGCGGCTGGCCCAGAACCGGATGGAGTTTGCCGAGGGGCCAATTCTCGACCTTGCCTGTGGAACCGGCCGGTTGCTTCTGCCGCTGGTGCGCGACGGGCACCAGGTCACGGGCGTCGACCGCTCGCCCGAGATGTTGGCGGCGGCCGCCCGCCGTGTGGCGCGGCTATCCGAGCGTCGACGGGCACAATGTTCGCTCGCGCAGGCAGACATGCGCAGCTTCGCACTCGACCACAGGGCAAGCCTGGCCATCGCCGCCTTTCACAGCGTTCAACACCTACTTTCCGACCAGGACTTCCTGCGGTTCCTCCGCACAACTCGGGCCAATCTGTGCAAGGGCGGCTGGCTGGCCTTCGACGTTCTGCCCCCCGATGTCGCTTGGCTCGGACGAGATCCGAACAGGCGCTGGGGCCGGACGACCTTTCGCCACCCCGTCACGCGGCAGCGGTTCGTGTACACGACCAACCACGTTTTCGACCCGCGCCGACGCCTGCTTCACATGCGGCTCTACTACCAGCCCGTCGACGGAAACGGCCGTCCCGCGGGCGACGAGCGCGTGGTTCGACTGTGCCATCGCCAATTGTGGCCGGACGATGTCGATCGCCTGCTTCGTCTCGGTGGTTTTCGCCCAACCGAGGCCTTTGCCGGCTTCGACGGTCGCCTGCTCTCCACCCACCCCGAGGGTGCGGACGAACACGTCTACCTGGCGGTCACGATCTGAGGCCGATGCTCTCCGACGGAAAGCGCTTGACAGCCCCCGGCCCCCAGCTACGATGCGGTTGATCTTCTGTTCGCCACAAACCCAGACGGAGGGCGGAGTAATGGCCGAGAAAGTCAAGAAGCTAGGCATCGCTCGCAACAAGGACTTCATGCTCTATGTGAAAGACGGAGATGTATGGCAGGTCCGTCGCAAGCAGCCGGGGGTTCCCAAGGGCAAGCCAGAAAAGGTGGCCGACGGCGGCTTTGAGATGGACTACAACTACATCTACTTCGTCGACAAAGACGGCGACGTCTCGCGCGCCAAGCGAGCGGTCGGCGGCCAGAAGCGAAAGAAGGCGGCCGCCAAAGTGGCTAGGAAGCCGGCTAAGAAGAAGGCCGCTGCCAAGAAGCCGGCCAAGAAGAAGGCCGCTGCCAAGAAGCCGGCCAAGAAGAAGCGGCGCTAGTCCGCGGCCGGAAGGCCGAATGCACACGAGCACCGGGCCCAGCCTAGCGCCGGGTCCGGTGAAGGTCATTGTGTTCGTCGGCGCATGAACAGGAAGCAAACGAGAGCGGATCCGACTGGATCCGTTCTCGCTAGGCCTTATTCCTCGTCTACTGGTTGGTGCGCAGGTCGGTCATCCTGCGCAGTTCAACCTGGTCTGGTCTTCAGTTCCCGCTACCGGCGCTTCTTGCGTTTGCCTCCGCTCACACGACGCTCGATGCGCTCACGCCAGACCGGTTGCTCCGCTTTGGCGGCCTTTGCGTCCTTGTCGTCGTCGTCCGCCTCTTCGGCGTCGTGCAGCTCGGGCGTGCTGGCCGGCTGGATGTCCGCCTTCGGGTTGGCAGGCGCCAAAGCAGCTTGGCGTGCGGCCATCATGTCCCAGGCGATCATGACGAAGCCGAACAGGGTGGCCAGCGACATCCAGGTGTATTGCTCGTCGAGGCCCGTCGGCATGCCGAAATTCTTCAGGGCAGCCGCGTTGCGGATCGACGCCGGCAGGACCTTGCCAAGCCACGCGGGAAGGCCCTGAATGGGCGCCAACCCGATGAAGGTGGTGAACGCCGTCACGGCGAGCAGCCACCGTCCTGCTATCTCGTGCTTCGAATAGAGCAAGCCGACGACAAGGACGAAGGCGTAGTAGTAGCAAGTTAGCTCGACCCCGAACGCGATGAAGGTCGTTGATAGGGCTATCGCCTCCCACGGATCCGCGCGCCGCACGGCCAGCCCCATCAGCACCACATAGCAAATGATGATGCCGAAATAGAGCGGCTTGGCTTCGCGGAAGCTCTTGATTCGCGCGTCCTTCCAGCGGCTCCACGGATCCACAAGGCGGTCGTTGCGCATAAGCCGCCCGACCTCGGAGGGGCGGTAGTCCACCACCGTGCGAAGGCCCATATAGTTGGTAAGCGGCGTCCCCTGGTGCTTCAGAGTGTTGTGGATAAAGGCGGAATAGGAACCGACACCGCCAGCGGTCACCACGCTGACCGGCAGGAGGACCGCCACGGCAAGTGCGGCGCCCATGAAGAAGCGCAGGAAGCGCCGTTCAAGCTGCCGGTGCTTGAAGTAGTGGTAGCCCATCGCCAGCGCGGGAGCCACGAACAGGAACATGGGAAAAATGCGCAGCAGGGTCGAATACGCCA
>PMLH01000423.1 GCA_003159055.1 Myxococcales bacterium | reverse complement strand
GCAACCATCTGGCTTGGTCTTTCGCGCGCTGGCGTCGTTGCTCGTCGGTTGAATACGTCGAGTATTCGCCCTCCTCGCGCCTCGCCATCGCGCGAAAGCCACGGCGCCATCTGGTCGCATTACGCTGCGGTCGAGGCACCAGTTGCCGGCCTCGGTTCGCTGCGAGTGTGACAAACCGCCGCGGCAGGTGCGGCATGCTGTCCGGGCTGGACGCCCGACAGGGTCAAAACGCGGATGGCCAAGCCGAGATTCATGCGCCATTTCCGCCAATGCCGAGTGCGGAATACGCCGGTTGAGTGCAAGACACGCACTCCTCTGCCCGCGAAACACTGGCAGTTCACTCATCGAGCGAAGAGCGATGCGGCACTTCGAATGGCATATGCCTTGCTGTGCGCCTTCCGTGCCGGGTGTTGTGGTGTTCGGGATTGGCACCCAGGGCAACAATGGACTTGGGGCTGCCACGGTGCTTGCGTTGGACAATTACGGGTATGTCGAAACTGCCTTTCCTGCCGGGGGCACCCATTACGCCAGTTACCTGGACAGTGGATCGAACGCTCTCTATTTCCTGAATAGCGCCACCACGAAGATCCCATTGTGTGCGGCGGGTCAGAATGTCTTCTACTGCCCAACTTCCTCGGTGACTCTTAGTGCGACGATCTTGCAGGGCAGCGCCACCAGCGCGAACTTCACCTTCGGCGTTGCCAACGCGGACCATCTGGCTGCCCGCAATTCTGCCTTCAACAACTTGGCTGGGCCCATGGCCGGGTATCCCGACCCTACGCTGCCTAGCTTTGATTGGGGGCTGCCGTTCTTCTTGGGCCGAACCGTCTATTGCGCCATCGAGACTCGTAACACGCCGTCTGGCGCCGGACCGTACTTCGCCTTCTAGCTTGCTCTCACTGACAAAGGTCCAGCTCGGGCGTCGGCGGGTGATAGCCCATGCCGAGCGAGCCATTGCCGTTGTAGCCCCAACAGCGAACGCTGCCGTTACTACTCAGCGCGCAGGTATGCCCGAGGCCGGTGGCGATGGCGGCGATGTCGGTGAGCACATCCGACGATGGCGGGGCGAAAATGTCATGCGAGCTGCCGTCGGCAAGTTGACCGGCGCTGTCGGAGCCCCAGCAACGAACGCCTCCAGCCGGCGTGAGCCCACACGTGTGTGAGCCACCCGCGGCGATGGTCTGAAAGGGCGGCGCCCCGAAGGGAAAAGTTGGGGTCAGTTTCGAGCCCGAGCCATCACCCACCTCACCGCTGGTGTTACTGCCCCAGCACATCGTCTCGTCGGTCTCCATGACCGCACAGGTGTGCGAATAGCCTGCGGAGACGGCCCGAACGCCTGTGAGGAGGTCCGTGGTGGGGACTGCGGGCCGCTTGGTGATGGTCCCGTCGCCCAGCTGGCCTGTATCGTTCTGTCCCCAGCATCGGAGTCCTCCCGCGGTCGTGACCATGCAAGTGTAGTACTGGCCAGCCGAGATGGCCCGTCCACCGCTGGCGACCGGACTCGACGGCGCCGTCGTGCTGACGCCGGTGCCGTCACCGAGCTGGCCGTACGCATTGTTCCCCCAGCACAGGACGGTCCCGGCGGCCAGGAGGGCGCAGTTGTGGAAGTACCCCCCAGCGACGGCCTGGACGCCGGTCAGGACGTCGGTTGTCGGAGGCGTCGAGCGATTGACCCTTGTCCCGTCTCCCAGGTTGCCTGTGCCGTTGTAGCCCCAGCAGCGGAGGCCACCGGTCACGGTCAGCGCACAGGTGTGGATGCTTCCCGTCGCGATGGCTTGGACCTCGGCGCCCACATCGACGGGCACCGGTGCCCATACGTCCAGCGTGGTGCCGTTGCCGATCTGGCCGTTGTCGTTCTTGCCCCAGCAACGGATCTCGCCGGACGCCATCTGCGCGCAGGTGTGCGCGCTGACGCCGCTGGTCCAGATGGCCTTGACCCCGGTCAGGACGTCAGGATTGCCGAGCTGGCCGGCGCTGTTGTCGCCCCAGCAACGGACGCCGCCGCTCGCCATGACAGCGCACCCGTGTCCCTCGCCGAGCGCGATAGACTGAACGCCGGTCAGAGTCGGGTCGGGGCCGATGGCCTTCAAGCGGGCGACGTCGCCCAGCTGACCGTCGTAGCGACTGCCCCAGCACTTGACCTCTCCGGTGGTCAGCAGGGCGCAGGTGTTTATGTCGCCCGCCGCCACTGCTTGTACCCCGCCCATGACCTCGGCATCTGGCGGCTGCAACCGCGTGGTCGTGGTGCCGTCGCCGAGCTCGCCGTAATCGTTGCTGCCCCAACAACGGACGCCGCCGCTCTCCATGAGGGCGCAGGTGTGCCAACCGGTGGCGCCTGCGGTGATGGCCGCGACCCCGGTTAGCACATCGGTGTCCGGTGGTGTCGACCGATCATTGTGGGTTCCGTCGCCCAATTGGCCATTGCCGTTGTAGCCCCAGCAGCGGACGCCTCCGGTCGTCATCAGGGCGCAGGTGTGCATGGCGCCCGCGGCGATGGCCTTAACCCCGGTCAGGACGTCGGTGGCTGGTGGATTCAGCAGCGCGGTCGAGGCGCCGTTGCCCAGCTGGCCGGCGGTGTTGTCGCCCCAGCAGCGGACCCCACCGGCCTGGGTCAGCGCACAGGTGTGGCTGCCGCCCGCGGCGAGCGCCTTGGCTCCGCTCAGAACATCCTGGTTCTCTGGCCACCAGCTGTTATCCCGCGTCCCGTTGCCGAGTTGGCCGCCGTCATTCTTGCCCCAGCAACGGACGCCGCCATTATCGACCAGAGCGCAGGTGTGGGAGCGGCCTGCCACCAGGGCTTGCACACCGCCGATATTGTCTTGCAACGGCGGCGTTCGGCGACCGACTGCGGTGCCATCGCCCAGTTGGTAGTCGCTGTTGTCGCCCCAGCATCGGACGTTGCCAGTTGCCAGGAGGACGCAGGTATGGGCGTGGCCAGTGACGACGGCCCGAACCGGGCCGAGCGTTGGGCATGACGATCCGCCGTCGTCGGTGGAACGAGCATCGACCGGAGGCGCCGGTGCATCGACGTCGCTCGCGACGTCAGGGGTCGTCGCGCCGTCTGTGCGAGGCAATCCCCCTGCGCCGCTGACATCTGGAGAGCCGCCGCCACCCGTGCTGCCTCCGAGGCTTATCGCCGCGCCCGAGCCGGGCGAATCCGTGGCGTCCCGCCCCACGGCACCGCCCGAAGCACCGCCGTTTTCACCGCCTGCAGCACCGCCGGTTCCGGCCGAAACGTCGACCGGGCTGAGCACGCCGCCGCTGCCAATCGCGCCGCCCAACCCGGTAACGCCGCCGAGCGAGGGGCCATCGTTGGCGCTGACGGGAGCGTCAGCGCCGCTGGCTCCGCCAAAGCTCGTCGCGCCGCCGGTACCGGTCGCATCGTTCCTGCCGGCTTCCACGTCGGTTGAGACCCCTCCGCTGTCGAGCCGCGGGGGCTCGACGCACCTCTCGGAAAGGCAAGCGAGGGCGCTATTGCAGGTCTTGTTGGGGTAGCATGGACACTGCAAGGTTCCCGGCGTGCAGTCAGACGACCTGCTGTTGCTACACGCGAACAGGCACACGATGGCAAGCGCCCCCGACATTCTTCCGAATCGAACCATTGGCGAGCCCTCCAGGATTCTGCGGCTGTCCTCTGCGAACGGCCGAAGCCGATCGTACACCCTGCGCCCCATGCGGTGAACGTCCCAAGCCCTCTTTCTCCCAAGGCCGGTGGACCGTGGCGCGGTCGTCGAGCATCCTACCCGGGTGCCACACGACCACGAGCATCCACACACAGAAGCAAGCCACACCCCGCGCGGGCCCGAGAAGCTGCCGGGTATCACCCACGTCATCGCGGTGGGCAGCGGCAAGGGCGGGGTTGGAAAATCCACGGTCGCCGTAAACTTGGCGCTGGCACTGCAACAGGTGGGGGGCCGCGTCGGGTTGGTCGATGCGGACATCCTGGGACCGAGTATCCCAGGCATGCTTGGACTTCCCGCCAATCAGCCGCCGAGGGTCACGGCGGAGCAAAGCCTTCTGCCGGCCGAGCGCTATGGGCTTAGGACCATGTCCATGGGCATGCTTACCGGCGACGACAGTCCGGCCATCTTGCGCGGCCCGATGGTGAACAAGTATTTGAACATGTTCATCGGCGACGTCGAATGGGGCGCGCTCGACTACCTGGTCATCGATCTTCCGCCGGGAACCGGCGATACGCAGCTTACCCTCGCCCAGAACGTGCCGCTGTCCGGGGCAATCATCGTGACCACGCCACAAGACGTGAGCCTGAAGATCGCGCGGCGGGGACTGCGCATGTTCGAAAAGGTGCAAGTGCCCATCCTCGGCGTGGTCGAGAACATGAGCACCTTCACGTGTCCGCACTGTGGAAAGGACACCGATGTCTTTCGCCGCGGCGGCGGCGAGCGCATGAGCAAGGAGCTCGGCGTGGCGTTCCTCGGCTCGATACCTCTCGATGCCGATGTGGTGACCTGCGGCGACGCTGGTCTGCCCATCGTGCTGGAAAAACCGAAGTCGGTCGCCGCCCAAGCCTACCTCGCGATCGCGACCGCCTTGGCAACGCAACTGCAGGGCATGCCGACCACGGCGTTGAAACCGTTTTTCTGGGAGTGGAGCAGCGCGGACGCCGGCCCAGGGTGGCCCGACGGGGTTGCCGCCAAGGCGGGCGGGCGCACCACCGCGACTGGCCTACGGCGAAGCAATCCCAGAACCCTGTCTGTGCTGTGGGAAGACGGGCGGCAAGGCGATTTCGACGTCCGGGATCTCCGGCTTGCATGCCCCTGCGCCCTGTGCGTGGAGGAGATGAGCGGCCAGCCCCTCTTGGATCCCAGCAAGGTGCGGCCCGACATCGCCCCGGTCACCGTCACCAGCGTCGGCAGCTACGGCATCACCATCAAGTGGAACGACGGGCACAGCACGGGGATCTATTCGTACGAAAGCCTGCGCACGCTGGCCGAAAGCGGAAACAGAGAAAGCGCCGAGGAGGTCTGAGAGATGTCTGAGACGACGTCCCGCCCTGTTCCTCTGATCGCGATTCGCGCGGAGGTCCTGCTGGCCGACCCCGACACGTGCAAATTTACGGTCAGCCAAACCGTTCATCCGGGTGGGCCGTTCTTCTTCGACCGCGCGGAGCGCGCCGCGGGTTCGCCCTTGCCCGAGCAGCTGTTCGGCTTGGCCGGTGTCGCACACGTGTTGGTCTCGGAAAACGTGGTCACCGTGGGCAAGGTGCCCGACGTCGAGTGGTCGCACTTGAAAGCCGCCATCGGCGCCAAGATTCGGGCGCAGCTGCTCACGGGCGTGCCCGCGATCCTGGAAGACGCATCCCCAAAGGCCCGCTGGGGGCGCTCCGAAGCCGAGGTTCGCGCGGCCATCCAGGGGCTACTCGATGGCGAGGTCAACCGGGGGATCGCTGGCCACGGCGGCAAGATCTCGCTCGTCGACTATCAAGACGGAAAACTGCGCATCGCCATGAGCGGAGGCTGTCAAGGCTGCGCGTCCTCGCAGATGACCCTGCGACAGGGCGTCGAGGTCATGGTGCGCCGGATCGCGCCCGAGGTGGTGGAGATCGTGGACACCACAGATCACGCGGCCGGAACGACCCCATTCTACGCGCGCTAGCGAAGCGCTCGCGCCCCTTACAACGTTCCGAGCACGGCGCGCAGGTCGCCAGCGTAGCGGCCCTGCGGTGACAATTGTAGGTAACGCTTGTAGGCAGTCTTGGCCGCAGCGTTGTGACCGGCGGCCTGCTCGGCGCCGCCGAGGAATACATAGGCGTCGGCCGTGTTCGCATCGAGCGCGATGGCCTTCTTGGCCCAGTCCAGCGCCTGTGGCGCACGCCCGCGATCGAATTCCGTCTTGGCCAGCATCACCGCCGTGTCGACAGACTGCGGATCGGTCGCGAATGCCTCGGCGCACTTAACGAGGACGTCCTTGCTGCGGTGCTGGTCGAAGGCTTTCTTGCAGGACTGCAGGGCGTTACGGGTGGAGAAATCCGCGCCCGCCCCGGCCGACGCATGCGCGGGAGAAGGGGAACCACCAAGGTCGGTCGGGGCTGGTGCGGGAAGTAACTCGGAAGGGTGTGCCGTCGGACTTGGGGATGGCGCAGGGGAGCGCGCCGGAACGGCTGCGGCGGCCGGCGCTGGTACGGCCGGTGGTGGGGCTGCCGCGATGGTTGGCTGAGTCTCGGCGATATCCGCCGCATGTCCACCCGAGCGAACCAGCAAGACCGTGCTCGCGATCACAAGCGCGCCGATGGTCCCACCCACCAAAGATCTGTTCCTGGTCAGCCATCGCCGCGACGGCCGTGTCGTGGTCATGTCGTCCGGGATGCCCGGCCCCTCGGACCCGGTCGACAGCGCCTCGCCCTCGGTGAAGAAGCGATCCTCGACCGAGGTGAAGTGCGAAATGTGCTTGCCGACCAGAGGAATCACGTAGCCGCTGAGCTCGTCGCTGATTTCGATGGTTGAGAAGGCTCCGTGCTTGCGGTTCATGCGAACCTCCACAGGTTGAGAGTCCTTGTCCCGGTTGCTCGGCTCACCGTCGTTGCTTCTCTAGTGCTCTGAGTCGTCGCTTCCTTACAACGGTTGAGCATCTTTTTTCGGGGGAACCATCGAAAGCTATGCAAGTCCTGCTCCCGCGTGGCATCTGCCCTGCACTTAGGGATGGCCATGCTCACACAAACCACTGGCACCCGAGGCAAGGTTAGGTCGATCTGGCGGATTTCCTTCACTTTTGTCCTCGCTGGCAGTTGCCTTCTTGCCAATTCCGCGTTGGCGAGTGATGAAGCTTCAACACGCCCTGTCTCGGAGATCGACAAGCTTTCCCCATCGGTGTATCTCACCCTTGCGGGTGGCTTTGGTTCGATCGGGCTTGTAGGTCTCGTCGGCCTGACCTTCGAGGTCGGGCCGGTGCAGTTCGGCGTGCGCGCCAGTACCACGTCGGCGCTCTCGATCCTTGGGCCGCCTTCCTTGCAGCTAGACGAGGATGTTTCCCTGCTGGCGGGCATATTCCGGCGCGAGGGGGCGACCCGTTTCTACCTCTCGTCCGGGGTCGGCGTGGCCACGATCACGCGCCGCCACCCCAAGCCCGACCAAGACGACACTTGGTCGATCCAATATGACGGCACCGACGAGGACGTGGTGAGCATTCCGTTCCAGGCCGGCGTGATTTGGGATGCCCACTTCGTGGGGATTGGGCTGGCCGTGTTTGCCAACGTGAATTCCAAGGTCAAGGACGGGGGCATCGTGCTTACGTTGCATGCGGGCAAAATGCGCTGACCAACGGCGAAGCTGATAACGTCCGATCCACGATGGGAAGCGAGCGCAAGCGCATCGGGCTGGCCGTGTTGGCGGCGGCGCTGGGCTATCATCTATATCGACGGCGGCCGCCGTGCGCGCGGGCGCGAGATGTCGAGCTCCTTCAGCTTTCGCATCAGCGCGTACCGGTTGGTGCCAAGCAACTCTGCCGCCCGCTTCTGGTTGCCGGCGCACTTGGCCAGCGCGGCCAGGATGCGTGTGCGCTCTTCGTCAGGGACATCCCCGTCGGCGACAGCGTCGAGCGGGCTCGGCGGCAGGGCCTGGGGCGTACCCGTGAGCTTCTCGACCGGAAGGTGCTCGGGGGTGAGCGTGTCGCCTGGGCAGAAAATCATGGCTTGATCGAGGATTGCACGCAGCTGGCGCACGTTGCCCGGCCAATCGTAGGCGAGCAGGATCGCTAGCGCCGCTGGCGAGATATCAGAGACGGGTCGATTGTTGGCTTGGGCCAAGGCTCGAAGGAACTGGCGCGCAAGGGGCTCGATCTCCTCTTTGCGCTCGCACAGCGGTGGCAAGCGCAGCTCGACAACCGCGAGGCGATGGTAGAGATCCTCGCGAAAACGGCGCCGCTCGATGTCCTCGTCCAGATCGTGGTTGGTGGCCGCAATGAAGCGGACATTGACCTTGCGAACCTGGTTGGAACCGACGCGGATGATCTCGCCGAGCTCCACCGCACGCAGCAGTTTGGCTTGCATGCCGAGCGACATGTCGCCGACTTCGTCGAGGAATAGGGTTCCACCGTCGGCCGCTTCCAGGAGTCCCTCGCGGGTGCGATCCGCACCGGTAAATGCGCCGCGTTCGTGGCCGAACAGCTGGTCCTCGAGTGTGCTTTCGCCGATGGCGGTGCAGTTGACGGCGAGAAAGACCTGCTGGGCCCGCGGAGACTTGTCGTGCAACGTGCGGGCGAGGACTTCTTTTCCGACGCCGGTTTCGCCCAGGATCAGGACGCTGGCATTGGACTTGGCCACCAGCGCGGCCTTTTCGTACAGCGCTCGGGTGAGGGGATGATTGATCACGACTCCCTCCACCTGAGCACCTTCGCCCCGGAGATCTGCGCACGCACGCGCCAGCAGGGCGTCCGGGGACACGCCGTCGCGCGGGGAGTAGGCTTGGCCGACTTTCGCTCCGGCCGAGAGCTTGTCCAGAACCTGCTTGATGCGCGCGGCGATTTCTTCACACTTGGCGAGACCGGAGTCCGGCAACAACAATTCGTATTCGCGGGGAGCGTAGATGGCCAAGAGGTCGCCGGGGCGGATGACCAAGCCCATCGCGTCGACCGTGGTCTTGGTGTCGACGGCTGGCGGGAGGTGGATGCGCACGAGCCCGAAACTGACCTCGGATTCGCCGTCGCAGCGAGCGCACTCCTCGACCAGGCGGTCGTAGAAATGTCCATGGGTACGCGCGCGCACGGCGATCCACTGGTACTGGAGAAGCAAGGTCGTGCCGCCGATGAGCAGCGCTTGGCCGACGGCGAGCGGCACGCGCTGATGGGCGGGGAGCTGAAGGGTTCCGAGACGTGTGCCGTTGACGCTGCCCAGGTCCTCGATTTCGATCGTGGCGCCGATGTGCAGGCACGCGTGCTTGCGCGAAGCGCGCGGATCGAGGATGCGAATCTGTGCGTCGTCGTCGCGTCCGATGATCAATTGTCCCGCCGCCGGCAAGGGAATGGTGGCGTGGAGATCGGGCGCGGAAACCAAGACATGCAGCACCGATTCCCCGTCCGAGGCACCACCCGCGGTTTGCGTTCTAATGGCCATGGTTTTCCCCTCTAGAACCTGCCAGCCAATCCGACCACGCCTCCGCTGGGGCTTGCCCAACCAAACCAGGCCAGATCTCCTCGCAGCTCGTAGCGACTGACATCGTCGACGGTCAGCACCAGCACCATCCCGGTCACCAGAGCCGCGGCGCCGACGCCCGTGGCGATGTAGCCACCCAATACCTTATGGTCGGTGGTGCTGACTTCATCGTTGGCCCGGTCGACCTTGGCCTGGCAGGCGATTTCGTCACGTTTGCCGAGCGGGCTGCACTCTGCCCCGGGCTTGAGCTGGGCTTGAACGTTGTCGAAATCCGAGTTGGCCTGCGTGCGGTCAGAGAGGGCCGATCGCAGGTAGAGTGCGCCTCCGCCCGCAATCAGCGCGCCCGCGGCCAGCGTGCCCCAGGCGCGCCAGCGTTGCCCCGACGCCTTCGAAAGACGCTCGTGGCGGGCTTCGGCCGTGGGCTCCATGTCCACGCGCATGCGGCGAACCTGGCCCGACTCGATGTCGACCTGGGTCCGATAGGGGAGAAAGCCCGAATGGCCAAGCTCGATGTCGTGCAGGCCGGCGGGCAAGTGCACCCCATCGCCACGAAGGTCGCGCAGCTTTCCATCGACCGAGAGGGCCGTTCCTGGCTCCAGGCCGACGAGCGCCAGCTCACCGCCTTGCTGGGCGGTCTCCGCCGGATTCTCTTCCATGGTGACCTCGGCATCCCAGGTCTGTCCCTCGCGCAGATCGCGTCGCAGGCTGGCCGTGTGATAGCCCAGGCGCTTCAGGGTCAGATCGTAGGGTCCTGCGACCACGGGCAGCGACACGTCGATGGGGGTGCTGCCCACCCGATCGCCGTTGAGAAGAATGTCGGCGCCGGGCACAGATGTCTTTACCCGGATGTGCGCCAGCTCTCCCTTGGCCGGGGCCAGCGGCAGGTTGACCTCGCGGGTGACGCCACCGCCGATCTCGACCTGCATGCGCAAGGGCGCGTGGCCTGGCGCAATCGCCGCCACGACATGCAAGCCGTTCCCGATCGCGATGGGTTTCTCCATGGCGTAGCGCACACCTGGGGTCGCACCGGCGTTGTCTTCCGTCTGGTTCGCGTCGACAACTTTCTTTTCGGACCGGCCCGCCGCCACGTTGTCGACTTCCACGAACGCCGGGACCGTGGTCCAAAGGACCAGGAACCCAATGCGGGCGATTTGCTCGTCGCGCATTCGGCGCGCCTCTTCCAGTCTGTCGGGCGGGGTGCGACCGGGATTGCTGAGCAGCTTGTTGAATGCGTCAACTGCTTCCACCGGGCGATCGAGGCGGGCACAGATGTGTCCGACGTTGAACAGCCCCGGTGTCTTGCCCGATTCTTCTTGCAGCCGACGGTACTCGGCCAGCGCCGCATTCAGGTTGCCTTCTTCGAACTGGGCATTGGCGCGCTTGAGGCGTGCGAGCAGGGAGGGCGGCACCTCATCGTCGGAGCCTGGTTCCGCGGCCACGGACGCGACAGGCACGGCCAGACTGAAACAGCACGATAGACAGAACAATTGGGCGAAGTGTTTGCGCATGCTATTTGCCGAACAGGATATCTGTTTCCGTGATCAGAGGGTGACGGGAATGACCGGGAGGGCTGCGCGGGTTGACCGGCGCGGCCTCCGACTTGGTCACCGGCTGCGTTGCGGGCGGCATGGGCGGTGGCCCGGCTCGGTCTGGGGCCGCAGGTGAGGTGGCCAGCGGAACGCTGGGCGGGAGACTGGGCGGCAAGGGCGCCGCTGCTTGGCCGGGCACCGCTGCGCCCACCGAAGCGACCCGCGAATGCGGAGCCTTGTTTTTCTGGGCGGCCGACCTGGCCGTGGGCGCTTCGACTGCTGGTGCGCGCGGACTCACCAGGGCTGCCGCAGGAACTGCGGGTTGTGGCCTTGGCGGCGCCGGGGGCGCAACGATTGGCATCGCGGGGGGAATCGCGGGCATGGCGGGCGGGCGGTCTCGGCGCAAGGTCGCGATCGCAACAATCGTCAACAAGGCGGCGAGGGCGATACCTGCCAGCACGGCGATGCGCCCGCGCGGTTGGCTCCCGCGCAGCAGTACCTCGGTCTCCTGGGCGGCTTCGTCTGGGCTTTGGGCAACGGACCCGCCGGACCCGGATCTTTCCGTGTCGGGCGAAACCGACAACTTCGAGGGGAGGGCGGCCAAGCCTTTGCAGTTGGCGCAGGCGTCGAGTGCGGGCAGCAGCCGCGCCTTGAGCTCGGCCATGGTTCGTGGCCGCCGGTCAGGATCCTTCTCGAGGCAATCCGAGATCAGCTGCTCAAGCTCCGATGAAATCACGAATCCGGACCGCGCTTCCAGCGGCGGCGGCGGCGACCACATCACGTCCCTCACCAACTGAGCCAGATTGCGATCGCTGCCACCGAAAAGGCACTGTCCGGTGAGGATCTCGCGGATCACCACCGCGAGGGAATAGATGTCCGAGCGCTCATCGACCTGCGCTCCTTCCATCTGTTCCGGCGCCATGTACAGGGGCGTCCCGGGCATGGTGCCCGTTTTGGTCAAGCGGTTTCCACCGGTCACCTTGGAAACGCCGAAATCCAGGATCTTGGCGTACGAGGGCGCTCCCTCCGGCTCGACGACCCAGATGTTGTCGGGCTTGAGATCGCGGTGAAACACGCCAGCTCGGTGAATCACGGAAAGGGCATCGCACACCTGCTCCAGCAGTCGGCGCAGCTCGAGGCCGCGCGGCGGTTCGTCGGCGATTCGCCTGGCCAGAGAGCGGCCGCGCAGGTACTCCATGACGTAGTAGGGACGCCCGTCGGGCAGCACGCCGTGGGTGATGATTTCGATGATGTTGGGCTGGTTTCGACCGACCCTGATCGCGGTATCAATCTCGACCTCGAAACGCAGCCTGGCTTGCTCCAAGAGCTCGCGCTTCTTGGTATCGGTCAGCTTCGCCAGCTCCTCCTCATTGAGGTCGAGGACCTTTACCGCGGCAAAACAGCCGCCCTTGGTGGGCGCCGCCGCGTACACCTTTCCCATGGCCCCCTCGCCGATCTTCTCGGTGATGCGCCAGAGATCGACCGTGGTCCCTCGCAGGGGATCTGGGTTGGCCGGATCCCCACCCGTGTCCTCCGCATCGCGCACCGTCACGGCCTTGCCACTCACGCCGCCCGTCGGTGTCGGGCAGGCGGTTTCGCCGGGAGCATGTTCGCGGCTGCAATGCGGGCAAGGTGTCATGGGCCGAAAGAAGAAGGCGGTCAGCTTCTCTGGCCTCGCGCCGAGCGCTCGACATTCGGCGCCGCCGCGGTAAACCAGTCGGAGGCGATCTCAACCCCAGAAGGCGTGTCCTGTCAATCAGGACAGGATTGCAGTGGGCTGTCCACCTGCTTAGCGGGCCGATTCTGACCTGAGCACCTGACCGAGGAAGTGAAGCCGCAGTCCTGAAACCGGCGGCAACCGTGCGGAGTCAACCTCGAACACCAGCGGGATGATTGCCATTTGTGGCGTGACGAAGCGCGCGCCCGGCTCTTGTTCCAGCGCGCTATTGGCCAGGGAGACCCGCGTGACAAAGAGCGTGCCCGGCCCCTCGTCCCCGATAGTGCCATTCAATCGCATGACCGAGCCGCCTTCCGGCTTGAACGTTACCGACAGCCATGCATCGTCGAGCATCTCTTCGACGAGCACGCCCTCACATCGGAGGCTCGTGCCGTCGCGCGCCTCCAGCGAGATCTCTCGGAAGGCGGTTTCGTCCAGAACCACGGTCTTTCTGGCGGTTGGCAGCACGACATCCACGACCAAGAATCGACCGAGGGCTTTGACATCGACGATTTCGATTCTCTCCACGCCGCCTGCGCCGCCATCGGCTGCAGCCGATTTTGCCAGATCGATCGGCCGCTGAACGTCGTTCACGATGCTGGGAGCCCCTCCAGTGATGACCATGCGTGCTGGACCGGCCGACGGGTGGTGCGTCTGCATCGAGACCGCTGAGCTGCCTCCCGCGAGCATCTTGCCAGGCGATCCCATCCGCTTGTTCGGCGGACTGGCCGCGCTGCGATCCCACGCGCCGACCTGCGCAGCGAGGCGGCTCCTGCTCTTGTACAACACCCTCGGCTTCAAAACCGCCAGCCTGGAACGTTCCTCTGCCTCGGCTTTCGCTTCCTTTCGGGCTTGTTCTGTCGCTTCCTGGCGCGCACGCCGGTCTTCCTCTGCCTTCTCTTGCCTCTCGATGGCGGCGAGACGTGCCATGGCCGTGCTCGCGTACCGTTTCGAGTCCTCGTGTTCTTCCAGGAAGCTCCGGTAGGCATCGGCGGTGTCTTCGCAACGTGCGTGCTTCCAGTCGTTCGCCTCCTCCCGCGCCAGCTCGGCTTTGGTCGGACCATCTGGAGAATCCTCATCCACGTATTTCGCCTTGAGCCCCGGCATCACGACATCGAAGGTGGCGTTGACGTCGGCCAGATCCGGCCGACCCTTGCTGTCAACCTTCCAAGGCACCGTCTTGCCCTGGCGCAACTCGCCACGGACCTGCTGCGCGGGCGCGGGCTCGGATTGCTTGGCCTCGCGAGACGCTTGGACCTGCCGGAGCGCGGCCTCGGCCGTTCGGGAGGCCGCATCCTTCTTTGCTTGCTCCAGTTGGGCGCGCAGGTAGGCAATCTCCTTCTGGTCAACCTGGCGCACGAGCTTCGTCTCCTCATCGAGCCTCTGGACTCTGGCTTTGAGGGCGTCGTTCGCCTGGCGAGCCATGTTCTGTTCTTTGATCGCATCCTGCAGCTCTGCTTCCTTCTGTTCGAACGTGCCAGCCGACACACAAGCAAGAGCAAACGGCGCCAACAGGAAGGCCAGGGCAATCGAGAAGGGGTGCTTCATTTTGTCCTCCGATAGGTCAAGCCACAGCAACCGCCGTGCCGACCGGGTGGGGCGCAAGTCCCTCGGAATTCCGGGTAGCCGAGCGACGTCACCGTCGATGGAGCGCACTTGAAGTGCGCTAGTAGAAGCTGACGTCGTCGATGCACAGGTTGTCGAAGCTTACTGGGGTCGAGCCGCTCTTTTGCACATTCCACTGCAGACCCTGGACGTGCCGGAGATCGAACAACGCAGGGGTACCCCAACCTTGCTGGTGAAGGCTGGTCCACGGGATCTCGACGACCTGGGGCTGCGTGGTCACGCTAAGATTCAATCCATACGCGTCCCAACACTTCGTTCCGTCGGTGCATGCGCCACCAAACTGGACGTCATCGACCTCGGTGGTCTGCACGACGAAGCGCACAGTTCCGGTTACATTTCCGCTGATCGTGAAACGCACGCCGCCTTTATAGGCGGTGGCGTCGTAGTTGCACGATTTACAGTTTGGTCCCTCCGCAACGAGCACGGTTATGCCCGCTCCCGAAGTGGTGAACCCGCTGCCAGATGTGCATGCCTGGCCATTGGTCGGCTCGAAACTGTTGGTTGTCAGACATGTATCCGAAAGTGCCCCGGCAGGCGTCTGCGTTCCCGTGCCGTCATTCCACGTGCCCCACTCGCCCTGGCGGCCATCGTTGTTGGGAATCGTCGCGCCGGTGTGGTTCAGGTCGTCAACCAGGCCGGGCGATCCGGTGGCCACGACATTTGAACAGGGACCGACGACTCCGTTTCCACTGCCACCTCCACAGCCGATGACTACCGTGCAACCCAGGAAAGCGGCAGCGAGCAGCGAGACCTTCGCTCGTCGGGTGTACCTGCCGAACGGGATTGCAAAGGCTCCGACGTGACCTGGAAGAGCGGATGTGAGGCTTGCGCAAACATGGATGATCTTGGCGACAGGTTCTGCTGGTCTGGTCATGTCGTATTTCCTTCTATCAGGTTCGGGCGGGGGAGAAGCAAGGGCGATACCACCGCCGTGAAATGGCGATGGCCTGGAGATTAGTGGGCTCCATCGGCCGGCCAGATGCGCCGGCCTGCACCTGAAGTGCAGGCGCCACCCAGCGGTGCACCTCAAGTGCAGAGAGCGTTTGAAGCACGTGCTGACGCTGCGTGGCTGACCAAAGAGAATTTGCTCGCTCTGCTCGTCGCCGCTGGCAGGAACCCAGTGCTCCAGAACCACGACCCTGGAGTCAGTCTCAGCACGGCCGGAGCACTTCGAACCCGCACGCGGCTGCGGCACGCGCTTGGGTCTCGTCGGCAGTGAGCAAGCGACGCAGGCCCAGCGTCTCCATGGCCGCCAGGTGCAGGCGGTCCAGGGTTCTGCAATGGACCGATCGCCCGACCGCTACGGTCTGGCCGGCGGCGACGGCATAGACGTTGCCGGGCATTTCCGCGATCTCGAACGGAGCTTGAACCAGGGTGCGGTCGACCATGGCGATCAGCGCGCCGGCCGCCCGCCCAGACAGGGTGCCACCGGCCATCCGTCCTTGGATCTGCACGCGCAGCTCCAGACGGGCCAGCGTGGAGACCACGACGCGATTCTCGGCGGCCACCACGGCGGCAACGCTGGCGCTCTCGGGTTCTTGGAAAAACAGCTTCAAGAGGCAGCTCGTATCGAGGTACAGGCCCATGGCAGCCCGATCTACTCGTCGCGATCCCGGGAGAGCAGCACGTCGGTGGCAGGTTGCGCTGGGCGTTTCTTCCAGAAGCGTTGAAGCTGCCGTGTGTGCGCCGCGGGGTCGAAGCGAGGTCGTGCCTCTGTGGCGCCCGGCAGGAATGGCAGCAGCCGCGCGACGGGCTTCGAGTCTCGGGTAATCACAATCTCCTCACCCGTGGCCAGCGCTTTCTCCGCCTTGGGCCAGTGGAGCCGAACGTCGCGCACCGTCATCGAGGTCATGCGACCAATATAACACGAGCGTTAACATGTTTCACATGGTGCCCAAGTGGCGTTCCGACGCCTGCTCGCCGCCTACTTCACGCCGGCCCGTTTCGCCTCTTCCCACAATTGGTTCTGCTCTTCCGGCGACGCCGACTTGACCGTGCGGCCGGTGGCTTCCAGCTTTTCTTCCATGTGGCGAAATCGCCGCCCGAAGCGATCGGTGGCTTCGCGTAGGCTGTGCTCGGCGTCGAGGTCGAGCTTGCGGGCGAGGTTCACGATCGCGAACAGCAGATCGCCAAGCTCGCTCGACATGGCGGCACGGTCGCCGCTTGCGCAGGCCTGGTCGAATTCGCCCAGCTCTTCCCTGACCTTGTCGCGCACGCCAGCGGCGTCGGGCCAGTCGAAGCCGACCGCCCCGGCCTTCTCGCCAGCGCGCATGGCGCGCACGAGAGCGGGCGCACTTTTCGGAATTCCATCGAGCGCGCCCTTCTTACCCTTTTCTGCCTTCTCGACCGCCTTCAGCTTGGCCCAGCTTGCCAGGGCTTCGTCGGCGTTTTTCGCGTGGACCTCGCCGAACACGTGCGGGTGACGGCGGATCAGCTTGCGGACGATGCCATCGATGACCTCGTCGATGCCGAACGCGCCGTCGCGGTGGCGCAGCTCGGCCTGAAAGACGACCTGCAACAGCAAATCACCGAGCTCTTCGCAGTGGTCCGCGACGTGGCCGGCTTGCAGCGCATCGACCACTTCGTAGGTCTCCTCGACGAGGTAGGGCAGAAGGGTGGCCAGGGTCTGCTCGCGATCCCACGGGCACCCGTCGGGGGCCAGCAGGCGCTGCATGAGCCCGACCAAGCGGGGCAGGGTGGCGCCGGTCTCTTTTCCCGGCAAGGGCTGCAAATTGATGGCTGGCGGCGGGGTGTCCACGGAGCGGCAGTCTAGCGCGCACGTTCCCCGACTGCTGCCTGGTTCTTGTGCCCCGAACGTGCTACGAAGGACGCACAACTTTGAGTCCCCGATCGCCTGACCATTCTCGCGGCGCGAGCGACGTAGAGTCGGATCGCGTCGTTCTCGATGACAACCGCGTGGCGCTTACGCTCTTCGGCGAGCACAACGCCAACCTCAAGCGCATCGAGCTTGAGACCAATGCCCGACTGCATTCTCGCGGCAACGAGCTGACCTTGATGGGCAGCGCGGACGCCATCGCGCAGGCCCGACGGCTGGTCGAGCAGCTCTATCGCATGGCCCGCAGCGGTCGCCCAATCGGCCCCGAAGATGTGGGCCGCGCTGCCGAGGTCTTGCGGGGCGATGCCAGCGCGAATCTGCAGGAGGTCTTTTCCGACACGATCCTGGTCGGCAGTCGCGCGCGTCCGATCGCGCCCAAGGGACTCGCGCAGAAGCGCTACGTGGATGCCATCCGCGAACGCGACATCGTGTTTGCCATCGGCCCCGCGGGCACCGGCAAGACCTACCTCGCCATGGCGCTGGCGTTGCGCGAGCTTCTGGAAAAGCGGGTCAAGCGCATCGTCCTCACCAGGCCCGCCATCGAAGCGGGCGAACGGCTCGGATTCTTGCCTGGCACGATGGAAGACAAGGTGTCGCCGTACTTGCGTCCGCTCTACGATGCCTTGCACGACATGCTGGATTTCGATCGCGCGCAACAGTTGATGGAGCGCGGAATTCTCGAGATTGCGCCGATTGCGTTCATGCGCGGACGCACGCTGAACGATTCTTTCGTGATCCTCGACGAGGCACAGAATACGACCAGCGAGCAGATGAAGATGTTCCTCACCCGCCTCGGCTTCGAATCCAAGGCGGTGGTCACCGGCGACATCACGCAGATCGATCTGCCCGACCGGAGGCGTTCCGGGCTGACGGAGGCCGAGACCCTGCTTAAGGACGTCGACGGTATCGCCTTTTGCTACTTCACCGAGGTCGATGTGGTCAGGCACCCGCTGGTGGCGAAGATCATTCGTGCCTACGATCGCAAGAGCAGAGACGAGGCAGCCCGGAGCAATTCGAGCGGACCTGAAAAATAGCGAGGCAGCATGGCGTTGCCGGAAATGCCCGAGGATGCGGAGAGACGCGCCGGTTACGAGCGCGAGGAGTTGCTTGCCATTTCGCGGGCGCTGTCTTCCGAGCGCGACATCCACAAGCTGCTCGACTTGATCTTGCTCAAGAGCCGGCAGATCACCGGCGCAGACGCGGGCAGCGTGTACGTGGTCGAATCCACCGATGCCGACCGCGCGGGACGGCCGGTTCGTTCAGAAACCGGATGGTCGGAAGCCTCGGGTGAACGGGCGCGGCGGCGGGCTGCGCTCGGCGAAGGCAAGGCCGGCGGGGCGATCTTGCACTTCATGCTCTCGCAGAATGATTCGATGGCGGTGAATTTTCGCGAATTCACTCTCAAGGTGGACAGTTCGTCCATTGTGGGCAAGGCGGTCCTGTCAGGGCATTCCATCAATATTCCCGACTTAAGCACGCTTGGGTCGGCGGAAGCTTCGGGCCTCAGCCACAACCGCAGCTTCGACCAGCAGACGGGCTACCAGGCGCGCTCGATGTTGACGGTTCCGATGCTGTCGGCGATGGGCGACGTCATCGGGGTCGTCCAGCTTATCAACAAGAAGCGCGTGCCAGCCGCGAAGCTTGCGAGCGAGGAAGACTTTGCCGGTCAGGTGGTGCCCTTCGACGAACGCGCGGAGGAGATGGCGTTGGCACTCGCGTCGCAAGCCGGGATTTCCCTGGAAAACGCGATCCTTTACGACGAAATTCGTCGGCTTTTCGAAAGCTTCGTCGACGCGTCGGTCACCGCCATCGAGTCGCGTGATCCGACGACCTCCGGCCATTCGCGGCGCGTGGCGACGCTGACAGTGTCTCTGGCGCAGAAGGTGGATGCCCTCCGTGAAGGACCGCTCGCGGGGTTTCGTTTTTCACGCGACGATCTTCGCCAAATCGAATATGCGGGTGTGCTGCACGACTTTGGCAAGGTCGGCGTGCGTGAGCAGGTGCTGGTCAAGGCAAAGAAACTCTACGACTGGCAGCTTGCGGCGATCGGGCAGCGGTTCCGGTATTTGCGCAAATCGCTGGAAGCCGGCGCCCTGACGCGCAAGCTGGCGTTGTTTGAAGGCGGGGAGAAGGCAGGTGCGCTTGCCTTTTCCCCAATCGATGTCGAGCTCGCCACGCAACTGGCCTTCCTCGGCGAAGGCTGGCGTTGTGTGCTCGTCGCCAACCAGCCGAGCGTGGTCGCAGAGCCCGTGCTGGCTCGCCTGGTCGACCTCGCGGCGGGCAGTTACCTCGACGACGACGGCGTGCCCCAGCCCTACTTGACCCCGGACGAGCTCGCCGCCTTGCAGGTGCCGCGCGGAAGCCTGACCGCCGACGAGCGACTGCAGATTCAAAGCCACGTCGACCACACCATCGCCTTCTTGCGGACCATCCCGTGGGGACGCGCGCTTCGGAACGTGCCTCGCATCGCGGGTGCCCACCACGAGCTTCTGGACGGCAGCGGCTACCCGCGGAACCTGCGTGGCGCGGACATTCCCATCGAATCCCGCATGCTGACCATCGCCGACATCTTCGACGCGCTGACCGCCGCCGACCGGCCGTACAAGGCCGCGGTTCCTGTCACGCGGGCACTCGACATCATCGCCAGCGAAGTGAAGGCTGGCAAATGCGACGGCGATCTCTTCCGGCTTTTCGTCGAGACCGAAGTCTACAAGGCGGTGCTTGCATGATCGACCTTCTGGTCCGTCCCGAGGCGCGCAAGTGGGTCCCCGCGGCGAGTGGCAAAGCACTGGCCGCTCGACTGCGCGAAGCTTTGCGTGTGCTCGGCCGTACCCGCTCCCAGGTTGCGCTGCTGCTCACGTGCGACGAGGAAATACGCGCGCTCAATCGCAACTACCGCAAGCTCGATCGCGCCACCGACGTGCTCAGCTTTCACCAGCAGGAGCTGGCCGGCGTTTCCGACCCGGCCGGTGACGGGATTTTTCTCGGCGACATCGTGATCTCTGTCGAGACTGCGCATCGTCGCAGCGGCGGCCGGCGCCTGCCCGGCGAGCTGGCTCGTCTGGCCATCCACGGCCTTTGCCACCTGTTCGGCCACAACCACCATCGCCCAGGTCCCGCGCAGGAAATGCGCCGGATAGAAGAGAAGCTCCTGCGCGCATCGCGCGGCTGACGCGGACGACATTGAAAGCGAAAGAGCGGCCGAGATAGCGCCGAGGACAGGCTGTTCGCCGACCCCGACCGATCCTGGCCCAACAGTTGCTGTTCCATCGACTGGCGCTCGCTGCTGTCAAGTGCGCAACCGGCAAGGGTGCGAATCCAATCATGGTTGTATCGCGTAAAATGAAAAGTAAGTTAACTTACGTATTTTATGCGTATAAAACGTTCATCGCACATCGCAAAAAGTATCCACCGAGCAGTTGGATCTTCAATGCCAGGCGAGGTCCAGTCGATGGATGAAGGCGTGAAGGAAGGCGCAGTAGCCGAGTTTCAACACTCGACGGCACGGAAGACAAGGCGCCGTCCGATCGCCATGAGCGCCGTGCTGGTCGCCGTGGGCTGGGCCTGCTTTGCCGTTCCCGCTTCGGATGCGCGGGTCAACCCGTTGGTTGTGATTGAGCGTCAGCTGCACAAGGCCAATATGCTTATCGTGCTCGACACGTCGGGGTCGATGACGGGCGTTCCGGGTGGCCTGTTCGCCAACTCGACCGAGGCCGGCGTGGACTGCGATAACGGCGCGAGCTGCCGCAACGGCGGCGTCCAGGGGCTGTGCAAGTTGTGGGGGCGTACCTGCTCAGCCGACACCGACTGCCGTCAGGGCTACTGCAAGAAGGACGGCGTCACGACTTGCGCGTCGGACAACGATTGCCCGCAAGATCCCGGCGTTTGCTCGTTGCCAACCAAGAATTGCACGCTTGGCACCGACACGCAGACCGTGACCAACACGGACACCGTGACGAACACGCAGACCGTGACCAGCACTCAGACCACCACTCAAACACAAACCCTCACTGGTACGCAGACCGGGATCAACACGCAGGCACTGACGAACACTCAGACTGTCACTGTCACCCAAACCCAAACCGCCACCAACACTCGAACGGCGACCACAACCCCGACCGTGACCAACACCCGGACGGGCACCAACACACAAACCGTCACACAGACCCAGACCGTGACGCAGACGCAGACAGTGACGAAGACCCAGACACTGACCACCACCCAGACCAATACCAATCCGCAGACCGTCACCACAACCGTGACCCTGACCAATACGCAGACTCTTCCGCAAACGGCGACGGCAAACGTAACTATTACCGGAACCATCACCAGTACCAACACGGCCAGTCTGTCGCTCTCTTGGCGGTACACCTGGGGCACCGATACCTACACCACCACCGACTACTCCCTCGGAGGGGCCAGCTCGCGCGCGACCAGCACTGTGACAGCCACGGCCACCGGAAACGTCACGAAGGCATTCACAGCCACCGGAACCGTCACTGGCACCATTACTTCCACGTCCACGCAAACGGTGTACTTTGGCCCCTGGGCCAAGAGTAGTACGGTCTCCCAAACCGGATTCTGGTGGGACACCGGCACTGTTCGGGCGACCGTGACTCAGAGTGGCACCGCCACCGGCGCGGTGTGGGAGAGCTGGACGTACACGGGGACAGGGTCGTCCACGTCCACGCAAACGGGGACTGGCACCCAAACCTCGACCAGCACCCAGACCTCGACCGGCACCCAAACCACCACCGAGACCAAGAACGCGACAGCACCCCAGACGACAACAACA